>JAEUIB010000331.1 GCA_016795255.1 Planctomycetota bacterium | reverse complement strand
CGCCGGGAGTCCGGACTGATCTGCAGCCCAGGAAGAGCGAAGTACGCCGGATAGACGACGGCGCGCGCGCCGATCGCGATGCCGAGGAACACGATCGCGCCGGCGAGCAGCACGCCGCGCTTCTCGCGCGCACCGACGATGCCGAGCGCGGCCAGCACGACCGTCAGGACGCCGCTGTACAGCGCGTTCTCGACGACGTTGCCGAACTGCTCCTGGCGCAGCACTTCGTCGGTCGAATGCAGCGCGAACATGCGCGGCAGGTTGAAGATCGAGTCGAGCAGCGACCACGACGGCGTGCCGAACGCGTCGGGCAGCACGGCCGTCAGCAGATACCACGGGCGCAATCCGGCGGCGCATTGCGCCTCGGGCGCACCGCTCAATTGGCGCGACCCGTACGCGGTCCACTCGGCGGCCGGCAGGTACTGGATCGCGGCGATCGCGGCGCCGAGCCCCAGCACGAGACCGAACGCGCAAAGCCGCCGCAGGAACGCGCGGCGCGGGCGCGCGCCTTCGGGCAGCGAGTGCTTGCGGCCGGGGCCGGCGACGACGATGAACGCCAGCGCGACGTGCGGCCACAACGCCCACGCGATCAGTCGATCGGGCAGCAACGGCGCCGTCGCGACGGCGATGGCGATCGCGACCAGGACTCCGCCGACGACGTGACGCGGCTTCACGAGGAGGTCGACGCGCAACGACTTGATCAGCACGACGATCGCCCACGCGTTCAGCACGAACGCCGCGAGCTGCGGCCAGGCGACCAGCAACGCCAGCGCCGCGATCGGCGCCAGCGCGAACAGCGCGACGCGCCGCCCTTCGAACCAGTGCTCGATGCACCACAGGCCGAGCGGCAGCCACGTCAGTGTCTCGACGTACTGGTAGTAGTGCGCGCGCCCGAGCAGCGTGCCCGAGTACGAGAACGCGATGCCGCCGACCAGCGCGCCGACGTCACCGGCGCCGAGTTTGCGCAGCCACAAGAACATGAACAGTGCCGCGAGCACGTGATGCAGCAGCGCGAGCCAGCCGTACGCGTGCTCGGGGCCGAGCAGCGCGAACAGCAGGTGCGGCGGGTACAGCGCGCCGTACAGCCCTTGCGCGAGGTGCGGCACGCCGCCGGCATTGGTCGGGTTCCACAGCGGCAAGCGCCCGTGGCGCAGCGCGTCGATCGTGATCTCGTCGTCGGCGCGGAACGAGATCAGCTTGTCGGACTGCGCGGCGAACTCACCGTCGGCGAGTTCCGCGGAGCGTGCCGGCGGCAGCTCGGAACGCCACGGCTCGAGCCGCTCCGTGTGCATCGGGACGAACAGCCGGCCGGGCGCCAGCGACCTGCCGAACACGCACAGCCCGAGCAGCACGAAGACGAGCACAGCGGTTCGCGTGCGCATGCGAGGCGAAGACCCCCAAAGCGACACGCCGCGTGCCCGACCGCGTGTCCGACGAGTCCTACAGCAGGACCGAACGCGCTTCCCACAAGCAGGGGAAGCCACGCTGACGATACGGCTCGGCCTTGTCGGATACCACGCGCCGCAAGTACTGCAGACCGCCGCCGCCGGTGCCGGGCCGCGCGCCGATCATGCGTTCGACGAACCGCAGGTGGACGTCGCGCCAGTGCAGCACTCCGTCGTCCAGCGCGAGGCAGGCTTGCAAGAAGCGGACGAGGCCGAACGGCGAATCGGTCGACTCGAGCAGCGCGGTGACGACGACGGTCTCGAAGTGCGCGAGGTGGCGGCCGAGTTGCCGATACGTGTCGCCGGTGACGACGGCCGACACGAGCTTGTTCTGCGTCGAGTTGTCGTGATCGAGCTGCGCGAGGTTGCGCGCCGCGATGCGATCCGCGAGCCGGAAGCGGTCGCGGTCGGCCTTGCCGGTGAACTCGTGCGCCGTCAGCAACCAGTAGACGAGGTCGCGCAGGCTCGGACCGAGTGCCGCTTGCGCGAGCGTCTTCTCTTCGTCCGGGCAGTGGCGCGCGAACGAGTCCTCGGCGCGGAACGGGCCGGCGGCGTCGACGACCTCGTCGCCGAAGCGCTTGCGCAGCGTCTTCGTCCACGCGGCGTTCGGCGTGAACTTCGCGAAGTGGCGCTCGCGCACGCCGAGCGCGAACTCGATCTGCCGGAACTGCGACGAGCCGAAGCCCGACGCCGGCGCCAGGCGATCGCGGAACGCCAGGAACTGCGCCGGAGTCATGTGCAACAGGATGTCGTAGTAGGGCAGGCAGACGGCGAGCATCTTCGTGCAGCGCTCGACGCGCTCGGTCAGGTGGTCCCAGTCGTTCTGGAACCACGACAGCCGGCAGGGCGTGAACCCGGCGTCGAGATCCTCGCGGCGCGGGAAGATGCCGGGCGCCGGCAGGTCGTGCAGGATCAGGTCGCGCACGGCGCTGGACGCGTTCGATGCCGCGAAGCGCGTGGTCTCGGGATAGAGCTTCGGGAAGCGATCGAGCTTCGGCGCCTGCTCGGCGTCGCGGCGCGCGAGGTGCGCGCGCGGGATCTGGGTCACTCCGTGCGCAGCGGTGGACGCGGCGACGCGCGCGAACAGATCGCCGAGTTCGTGGCGCATCTGGCGGAACCACAACTCGAAGCCTTGATGCACCGTGATGAACAGGGCTTCGTCGTGGCACCAATTGCCGCCGGTCGGCCACGCGTCGCCGGGCTTCCAGCCCTTCGGCGTCTTCGGCCAACGCTCGGGGATCACGCCTTGCGGCACGTCGGGCGCGAGGCGCAGCGATTCGACGAGCGCCCGAACATTGATGTAGTCGTTGTACGTGAGGTGCTTGCCGTCGACGCGGCGGCCGTCCTTGCCGAGTTTCATCGATCGACTCCGCAAGCGACGCGCGCGCGATCGGTGACGGCGCGCGCGACGGCGCGAGCCTTCTTCGCGCCTTCGCGCAGGACGTCTTCGACGAACGCGGGATCTTTCAATAGTTGCTCACGCCGCACGCGCGCTTCGGCGAAGTGTTCCTCGATCTTTTCGTACAGCGCCTTCTTGACCTCGCCGTAGCCCATGCCGCCGTGTGTGTAGCGCTGCGCCATTTCGGCTTTCTCGGTCGCGTTCGCGAACAATGCGTAGAGCGCGAACACGTTGCACGTGTCCGGGTTCTTCGGCGCTTCGACGGGCGTGCTGTCGGTCTTGACGTTCGACACGAGCTTCCACAGCGGCTTGCCCGTGACGAACAGCGGGATCGTGTTGCCGTAGCTCTTCGACATCTTCTGGCCGTCGAGGCCGGGCACCGTCGCACCGACGGAAAGGCGATGCGTCGGCAGCGTGAAGACTTCGGAGCGGTACGTGTGGTTGAACGCGCGCGCGAACTCGCGCGTCATCTCGATGTGCTGGATCTGGTCGGCGCCGACCGGCACGCACGTCGAGTCGTACGCGAGGATGTCGGCGGCCATCAGCACCGGGTACGTGAACAGGCCGGCCATCGGCGCGATGCCCTTCGCGATCTTGTCCTTGTAGGACACGGCGCGCTCGAGCTCGCCCATCGGCGTGACCGACAGCAGCAGCCACATGAGTTCGGTGACTTCGGGCACGTCGGATTGGCGGAAGAACACGGCGCGCGCTGGATCGAGGCCGAGGGCGAGGTACGTGACGGCGGCTTCGAACGTGTGGCCGCGCAGCGCCTCCGCGTCGTTGACGGTCGTCAGCGCGTGGTAGTTGGCGAGGAAGTAGAACGAGTTCCCGGCCTGCTGCAGCGCGAGGTGCTGGACGATCGCGCCGAAGTAATTGCCGAGGTGGAGTTGCCCCGACGGCTGGATGCCGGAGAGGTAGCGCTCGGGGCGCTTGGGCTTCGGATCGGGCACGGGACGACCTCGTCGACGAAAAAGAAGAGGTTGTAGGGGCCTGCGCGGCCGGCGCCAGGGGGCCGCAAGGCGGTGGCCCCCTGGACCCCCGCGCCTTTGGAACCGCAGGACTAC
>JAEUIB010000320.1 GCA_016795255.1 Planctomycetota bacterium | reverse complement strand
CGAAGCATCGCGCGCCCATCGGCATCCGTGAGGACCTCGCCGAGCCGATTGTTGCCCTGGTTGTACGCGCCCGCCCGTGCGCCGGCGACCGCGTGCCCATCCGCATCGACGACGTGCACGGTGATGGTGCGCGGTCGGACGAACGTGGCCTCGCGCGCCGTCGCCGAGTCGTCCTGGATCCACACGGCCGCGCTGCCGGCATCGCCCGCTGTCGCGACCAACGCACCGCCGCCTTCCCACGCCGGGATCACGAACTCGCCGCGCCCCATCGTCACGCCGGTCGGAGGGACGCGCGATTCGCGAAAGTCGGAGCCGGCCGCGAAGCGCAACGCCACGGCCACGCCTTCGGGCGGCACCGGGAGCTCGCCCGCGACCACGGGAACGCGCACGTCGCGTCGCTCGCTCGGCGTCATCTCGAGGATCTGCGGACTCGGCGACGCGACGAGCCGCGGCGCGCTGTGCGGCGGCGGCCCCGGGATGCGCGCGTATCCGTCGGCGACGACGCTGACGGTGAAGCTGCCCGCGGGATCGAGGTTCGAGAACCGCGCGCGCCCGTCCGCGTCGGTCACGGCTGCGAGTTCCGGCAGCTCGCGTCCGGTCACCGAGTCGCCGACTTGGAAGAACTCGTCGGCCTCCGCGAGGGAGGGGATCCAGAACGTCTCATCGACCTTCAGTTTCGCTCCAGCGATCGGCGTACCCGAGCCCGCGGCCACGACGCGGACGTCGAACGTGTTCGTCGGCGCCAACGCGATGTCGACCGACGATTCCTCGGGCAAGAACGCGCGCGCGCGACCTTTGCCGGATCCGTGCTCCGCTCGCACCCAGACGATGCCGTCGGGAACGCTCTCGATCGTCGCGTGACCGGACGCGTCGGTGCGCGCGGTGAACGTCGGCTCACGATATTTGCCGAGGTCGACGACGATCGCCGCGTCGGCGACCGGCGCGCCGTCCTGCTTCACGAGCACGCGCAGCGGCGATGCGTGCCGCAACACGAGCGTGCCGACGTTCGCATCCGCAGCCATGCCGAACCGACGGATCGCGAAGCCTCCGGCTCGAGAACGCGCTCGGATCGACATGCGGTCGGTGAGTGCGGCGACCACCGGCGACAGCGCGAACCGGCCTCCGGCATCGGTCGTCGTGGACTCTTGGATTCCGTCGGCGACGTGGAATTCGACCGTCGCGCCTTCGACCGGAAAGCGTCGGTCGTCGACGACTCGGCCGGTGTACGTCCGGCGAGCCGTCGCGTCGGGCGACGCCACGGCCTCGACGCGCGTCGTCGTCCGATCCGCATCGGCCACCGCCGGTTCGGACGACCCCACCGTCGCTTCGCGCGCGGCCGGCGCGGCGTCCGGGTTCGAGGGACCGTCGCCCCCCTCGTCCCGCAGGAGTACGAAGAGTGCGATTGCAGCGATTCCGCATGCCACGAAACCGAGGACGGTGGAACTCATCGTGGTGCATCCCTGTTCAGCGGACCGCTCCGCTCGACCCAGCTTCTGGGCGAGGACCGTACACCACGGCGAGCCCGGGCCGGACCGACGACCTGAAGCCGCCTCCGTCGACCAGTGGTACTCTCCGACCATCTCTCCGCCTTCCGACCCCTGCGAGAAAGCCCTGCCATGAGGTTTCCCCTGCCGGCCGCGGCGGGCATCGCGCTCGCCCTCCTTCCTCCGTTTGCACGAGGCTCCGACAGTGCCGTCCCTCGGCGCGACTTCCCGCTCGTCGAGGTGAACTCTCCGAACGGTCGTCCGCTCGAGTTCACGACCGATCCCTTCGCGCTCGCCGAGCTCACGGCGTTGAACGACGTGCAGTTCCGGGTCGTGCCGCTGCCCGACGGGCAGGTCGTGCACGTCGTGCTGCATCGCGAGGCGATCCCGGTCGCGCCCGATGCGGTCCACGTCGACGGCAAGGCCGCGCCGCACTCGCTCGACGTGACACTGTGGACGGGACATGTGGTCGGCGACGATGCGTCAGCGGTGTACTTCGCGTTCTCGCGCTACGGCAGCCGCGGCTTCGTGCGCACGCAGGATCGACACTTCGAACTGCTGGCCGGCCCCGACGCGACCGGCGATTGGTCGAACGCGCGCTCGTACTTCGTGTCCGAGTCGATGGGCGTGGAGCTCGGGTCGAGTCACGAGCCATCGTGCGCGGGATGGCAGCTTCCCGCGGGCCAACCCGCGCCGGATCCGCGCCTCGGCGCCTCGAACCTGCTCGCCGCGACGACGGTCGTGCCGATCTACGACGCGAAGCTCGCGGTCGAGACCGACACGCAGTTCCACGCGCTGTTCGGCAATCTCACCGCCGCGCAGACGTACCTGACGTCCGTCCTCGGCGCGGTGTCGAACCGCTACCGCGAGCAAGTCGGCGTGATCCTCACGTACGTCTACGTCGGCTACCACACGACGACCGACGTCTGGGTCACGCCCGACACCGGCGGCGGGACCAGCGCGATGCTGACCGAGTTCCAGCAGAAGTGGTCGACGTTCGGCGGCGCGCCGGTGTCCGCGAACACGTACCACTTCGTCAGCGGCGCGACCCTCGGCGGCGGGACGGCGTTCTATTACGGCGTCTGCGATCCGTTCTCGTGCTACGGCGTCAGCGGCAACATCGGCGGCAACACGCCGATCCCGGTGACGCAGGGCTCACTGACGTGGGACTTCGTCGTCATCGCGCACGAGATCGGTCACAACTTCGGAGCGCTGCACACGCACGAGTACTGCCCGCCGCTCGACCAATGCGCGCCGGCCGGGAAGTTCGGACCGTGCCAGACGAAACAGACGTGCACCAATCAGGGCACGATCATGAGCTACTGCCACGTCTGCTCCGGCGGCATGAACAACATCACGACGTTCTTCCATCCGCAGAGCGTCACCGACATGCGGAACTTCTTGGCGTTCAGTTGCCTGCCGTACTTCGAGGGCCTCACGCAGAAGTGGAACCTCGGCTACGCGAAGCTCGGCAGCAACGGCACGCCGGCGCTCGACGTGACGTACACCGCGGCCGGCAACATCGTGACGTTCACCGTCACGCACGCGCCGATCTCGAAGGTCGGCGTGTTCTTCATCGCGGAGCAGAAGGTCGTGGTCCCGTTCTTCGGCGGCACGCTGGTGCCGAACGTGCAGATCATGGTCCAGGTCGTGTCGAACGCGTCGGGCAACATCGTCCTCGCGGCGCCGGTGCCCTCGTCCACGCCGATCCCCGGCGGTGCGACGCTCTACGCGCAAGTGTGGTTCGCCGACGTCGCGCCGTACTACCCGGCGGTGACGAACGGCATCGAGTTCGAACTCATCGTGCCCTGAGAGGCCGGAGAAATGATCTCGCGCGGCGTCACGGATCGAGCGTGATGAGCAGCGCGTTCGACAAGCCGTAGCCGAGCGGCCCGTCGGTCGTCGGATACGCCGCCTGCGCGTAGAACGCGAACGGCCCGCCGCCGCCCGGCACGTTCGGAATGCTGATCGCTCCTTGCGCATCGAGCGGCAGCGCCAGCGCCGTCAGCACGGGCATCGGGATCAACTGCCCGCCCGCGAACGGAACCGGCGTGCTGGCGACGGCGAGGAACAGCACGGCCGTCGAGTTCGGCGCGCCACCGCTGAACGCGAGCGTCGAACTCTCGCCGAGCCCGAGTCCTGATCCGCACAGCGACAACGTCCCATCGCCGTACCCACCGTGTCCGAGGTCCGCCTGGCACGCGGGATT
>JAEUIB010000294.1 GCA_016795255.1 Planctomycetota bacterium | reverse complement strand
GCCGCAGCGCATCGGGTTGTCCGCGACGCAGCGTCCGCTCGACGTGATCGGTCGCTTCCTCGGCGGCGTCGATCGTTCCGTCGAGCTCGTCGACGTCGGGCATCGGCGCGTGCTCGACCTCGGCATCGAAGTCCCCGAGATCCCGCTGTCCGCGGTCTGCTCGCACGAGATGTGGGACGAGATCCACGAGCGCATCGCGGCGCTGTCGCACGCGCACAAGACGACGCTCGTGTTCGTCAACACACGCAAACTCGCGGAGCGCTTGTCCGCGCGCCTCGGCGAGAAGATCGGCCCCGACGTCGTCGCGTGCCATCACGGTTCGCTCGCGCGCGAAACGCGATTGCTGGCGGAGCAGCGCCTGAAAGCCGGCGAGCTGAAAGTCCTCGTCGCGACCGCGTCGCTCGAACTCGGCATCGACATCGGCGACGTCGACCTCGTGCTGCAGATCGGCGCGGCGCGCTCGATCAACACGTTCTTGCAGCGCGCCGGCCGCGCGGGGCACGGACTCGATCGCATCCCGAAGGCGCGCATGTTCCCGCTGACGCGCGACGAGCTCGTCGAGAGCGCCGCGCTGCTGTGGGCGATCCGCGAAGGCGAACTCGACCGCGCGTCGCCGGTCGATCTGCCGCTCGACATCCTCGCGCAACAGATCGTCGCCGCGTGCGTCGAGGAAGCCCACGACGAGCACGCGCTGTTCGAACGCTTCAAGCGCGCGTGGCCGTTCCGCGATCTGACGCGCGAGCAGTTCGACCGCGTCGTCGCGATCCACGCCGCCGCGACCGGGTCGCGCGACGCACTGCTGCACCGCGACGGCGTCGGCGGCCAACTGCGGGCGACGAAGCGCGCCCGGTTGCGCGCGCTGCTGTCGGGCGGCGCGATCCCCGATCTCGGCGAGTACGAAGTCCGCGTCGAACCCGAAGGTGTCCGCGTCGGTTCGGTCCACGAGGATTTCGCCGTCGAAGCGAATCGCAACGACGTCTTCCAGCTCGGCAACAACTCGTGGCGCGTGATCCGCGTCGAGACCGGCGTGGTGCGCGTCGAGGACGCCGGCAACACGCCGCCGTCGTTGCCGTTCTGGGTCGGCGAAGCGCCGGGCCGATCGGCCGAACTCGCCGCGTACGTGTCGCGCTTGCGCGAGGAATGCGACGGCCTCGCGTGGATCGAGCGCCGCTGCGGCGTCACCGGCTCGCCGGCCGAGCAACTGTGGGACTACGTCCGACGGGGCCGCGAAGCCCTTGGCTGCGCGCCGACGCAGCAGCGCCTCGTCATCGAGCGCTTCCCCGACGAAGGCGGCGGCCAGCAGATCGTGTTCCACACGCCGTACGGCGCACGGACGAATCGCGCGCTCGGCCTCGCGATGCGCAAGCGCATCTGCCGCGGCTTCGGCTTCGAACTCCAAGCCGCCGCGACCGAGGACGCGCTCGTGTTCTCGCTGGCCGAGCAGCCTGCGGTCGCGCTCGACGTGCTGTTCGATTTCCTGAAGCCGCGCGATGCGCGCCATCTGCTCGAGCAGGCGATCCTCGTGACGCCGTTGTTCCAGAACCGCTGGCGCTGGAACGCGTCGCGCGCGCTGTTGTTCGATCGCATGCAGGGCGGACGATCCGTGCCGCTGTTGCTGCAGCGCATGCGCGCGAACGACCTGCTCGCGCGGGCGTTCCCGCAGTGCCTCGCGTGCCCCGAGACGCTCGACTCGCCGGACGTCGAGATCCCGACCGATCAGCCGCTCGTCACGCAGACGATCGAGGACACGCTGCACGAAGCGATGGACGTCGACGCGTTCCTGCGCGTCGTCGCCGGGCTCGCCGACGGCTCGATCCAGCGCGTGACCGTCGAGTCCGCCACGCCGTCGCCGTTCGCCGAGGAAGTGCTGAACGGCATGCCGTACACGTTCCTCGACGATGCGCCGCTCGAAGAGCGCCGCTCGCGCGCGGTCCAGATGCGCGGCGCGAGCGGGGCGAGCGACGAGTTGCCGCGCGCGTACGACCGCGATGTCCTCGACGCGATCGTCCGGGAGACGTGGCCCGATCCGCACGGCGCCGAGGACGTCCACGAAGCGCTGTCGTGGATGGGCTACGTCACGACGGACGAAGCGCGCGAGTGGCAGCCGTGGCTCGCCGAGCTCGCGGCGACCGGTCGCGTGGTGCGCGACGGCGAGCGCTGGTACGCCACCGACGCGAATCGCGATCCGCGCGCCGTCGCGCGCGGGCGACTCGATGCGCTCGCCGTCGTGTTCGAACGCGACGACGCGCTCGACGATCTGGAGCGCGAGGGCTCGATCGTCCGCGTGACGATCGACGGTCGCCCGGGCTTCTGCGATCGGCGCATCCTGAAGCGGCTGCATCGCCGCGTGCTCGAGCGCATGCGCAAGGACGTGCAGCCGGTCGCGCTCGCCGACTACTTCCGGTTCGTCGCGCGTTGGCAGCACGTCGCGCCCGAGTCGAAGCTCGAAGGGCCGCGCGGCGTCGCCGCGGCGCTCGCGCAACTACAAGGCTTCGCCGCATCGGCGCCGACCTGGGAAGACTCGATCCTGCCGCTGCGCGTCAGCGGCTACGACCGCTCCGCGCTCGACGAGGTCACGCGGTCGGGCGAGTTCGCGTTCGGCCGGTTCTGGGGCGGCAGCGGCAGCGCGATCAAGGTCACGCCGCTGGCGTTCTGCGCGCGCGAGGACCTCGATTCGTGGTCGTCGGTGATCGAGCCCGCGACGGTCGCCGATCTGTCGGGCGATGCCGCGGCGGTGCTCGAGATCCTGCGTCGTGTCGGAGCCGCGTTCCCCGCCGAATTGCTGCGCAAGGCGAATCTGTTGCCCGACGCGCTCGACCGCGCGTTGGCGGAGCTGGTCGCGCGCGGACTCGCGACCGCAGACGCATTCGCGCACGTCCATCGGTGGATGAAGCCGTCGGATCGACGCGCGCCGATCCAGCGGCTGCCGGGCCGCATCGCGCGCTTCCGCGGCGAGGAACCGATCGCGCCGTTCGAGCACGCCGACGATCCGCGCGTCGAGTTCGTCGTGCGCGTGCTGCTGCAGCGCTACGGCATCGTGTTCCGCACCGTCGCGCGTCGCGAGCCGCCGCTGGCGCCGTGGCGCTTCATCCTGCGCTGCCTGCGTCGACTCGAATTGCGCGGCGACGTGCGCGGCGGTCGGTTCGTGCTCGGGGCCGACGGCGAACAGTACGCGCTGCCGAGCGCGGTCGACCAGTTGCGCGCCGTCCGCCGCGAACGCGAGGAGAGCGGACTCGCGGACATCGTCGTTCCGGCCGGCGATCCTGCGGACGTCAAGGACGCGTTCGTGCTGCAGTTCTCGCGAGCCTGAGGAACCCCTCGATGCGCGTCGAGTACGTGCCGCTGCTCGATGTCGCGCGGGAGCTGTACCGGATTCCGCTCGGGCAGGCGCGGTTCCAGGAGTACCTGCGCGTGCTGCGCACCGACGATCGCTCGTACGTGCGCTATCCGCCGCTCGTGTCGATGAACCCGATGGCGAAGGAGCACGTGCTCGCGTGCATCGATGCCTATCGCGCACTCGACGCCGACGCCGTCGCGCGCTCGACGATCGACGCCTCGCGCGCGTTCGCGCCGAGCTCGCGCTCGTTCTCGCTCGGATTCGGCGTCGTCGACGATGTGCAGGGTGGTTGGACGAATCGCGCGGCGGTCGAGCACGACGCGTGCTTCGCGTTCGGCGTGAGCTTCAAGGCCGGATGGATCTCGGTCGTGCTGTGGGCCAGCGAGCCGCCGCTCGCCGCGACCGTCCGAGACGCGGTCGCGCTGGCGATCGCGCGGACCGCGCACGTCGAGCGCCACGGCATGCCCGACACGCTGCGCGCGAAGATCGCGCAGGAGCGCGCCGTCCACGTGATCGCCAGAGTCGCGCTGCCGACGCTGGACGCGCAGACGGCGGACCGCGTGCGCAGCGCCGTCGAGCCTCACCTCGACGCCACCGACCTGCGGACCGCCGTCGAGTGCCTCGCCGGCGATGCCGCGGCCGAGTCGCTCGGATTCACGCCACGCGGGATTCCGCGTCGTGCGGCGCTCGCGGTC
>JAEUIB010000282.1 GCA_016795255.1 Planctomycetota bacterium | reverse complement strand
TCCTGGCGGTACTCCTCGGACTTGCGGCGCAGCTCGCGCTTGAACTCCGAGTTGATGCCCGAGACCTCGCCCGGGCGGACGATGCGCGGGGTCATGAAGACCAGGAGTTCGACGTTCTCCCTCGTCGTCGTCTCGCCTCGGAAGAGTCTGCCGATCAGCGGGACGTCCATCAGGATCGGGACGCCTGCCTCGTCCTTGCGGACGCGTTCCTTCAACAGGCCGCCGATCACGATCGTCTCGCGGTCGTTGACGACGAAACGCGTGTCGACGAGGCGCGAATCCGTGACCGGCACTCCGGCGAAGAAGTCGACGACCTCGCTGACTTCCTGCATCACCTTGAGGATGACCGTTTTGTTCTCGGCCAGCACCGGCGTCACGTGGAGGCGGATGCCGACCTCCTCGAACTCGACCTGCTGGACGCTCGACGTCGAGACGCCGGTCGTGTCCCCCGTCGTCGTGTTCGTCGACTCGATGTACGGAATGCGCTCCAGGATCTCGATCTTCGCAAGCTCCTGGTTGATCGCGAGGACACGCGGACTCGCGATGACGTTGAGGCGGCCGTACTCCTGGATCGCCCGCAGCACCGCCGTGATCTCGCTCGAGTTCCCCACCGTTCGCACGGAGAAGTTGTCCGACTCCTGCAAGAAGTCGGAGAGGAGGCGCGACGTCGTCGCCGCGACCGAGCTGTCGCCGAACGTCATGTTCGCGCCGAACTCGAAGTTCTCGTCGAGCGCGACCTCGACGATGCGCGCTTCGATCAGGACCTCGCGCGGCTCGCGATCGAGGCGATCGAAGAACTCCACGACGCGCGCCATCAGCTCCGGAGTCGCGCTGACGTACAGCAGGTTCTGCTGCGGGTTGACCGTGACCGAGCCCTCGTTCTCGCCGAGGATCGCGCGCACCTGGACCTCGAGCCCCGTGATGTCCATGGACCCGGCGCGGAACGCGCGCGTGTCGACCGTCCGCTCCGGCGCCGGCGCGACCGACCAGATGCCGTCGCGCAGAGTGACGTCGAGCGACGCTCGGTCGAGCACGACGCTGAGCGCCTGGTCGAGCGTGACCTTCGGCAACGACGCGGTGACCGACGCCGAAATGTCGTCCGGCGCGACGAGGTTGATGCCCGCGCGATCCGCGATCATCCGCAACGCGTCGGTCGCCGGCGTGTCGCGGAACTCGAACGCGTAGTGCGTCGGATCGCCGATCGTCGGTCGCGGCGCCTTGACGACCGGCGCGGACACCGGATCGGCGAGCGGTTGCGGCGGGTGATCGACCGGATCGTCGGCGACGAACGGCTCGCGCACGTCGAGCGGCATGTCGGATCGCGGCGGCTGAGTGGCCTCGCAGGCCGACAGAGCGACGACGCAACTCGCGAGTGCGGCTCGCAGGACGCGTCGGAGAGAGGGAAGACGATTCATGGACCCGTGTCCTCGCTGACCGCGGGGGTCGTGGGAAGGGATTCGTCGGTCGCGCGACGGGCGCCACGATCGAGCAGCGCTACGTCGACGGACCGTTCACCGATGCTGAAGGAAACGCCCTCGCGGCCGACGCGCGTCAACGTCGCGCGACCGCCAAAGACGGTGTCCCCGACGCGCAGGATGTCGCCGCGCACGAGGCACGAACCGCCGTCCTTCGCGACCAAGACGGCGTTGATCTCGAGAGCCTTCACCGACTCGATGACGCCGGCCAGCGGATCGGCGACTTCGACGGGTGCCGTCGGACCTTCGAGCTCCGCACCGGACGAGCCCGGATCGGCGGCGCTGGAATCGGACGGACGCGTCGAGCTCGACTGGGTCGATGCGCCGCGCTCCTGCTCCGCCGGGAACAGGAACGGATCGCGCTTCGTCGTGCGGACCGGCGTGTGCTTCGTCTTCGCGAGGTCGACGAACAACGCAGAGCGATCCCGCG
>JAEUIB010000222.1 GCA_016795255.1 Planctomycetota bacterium | reverse complement strand
CGAGCGATTCATTGAGCGCTGCGAGATGAGGTATGACGCCGAAAACCGACGGCTGCTTGCCCGGTTCTTCGTCGGGGAAGGGGACTATGAAGTCCGCCGTCGGGATGGAAACCGTGTGAGTCGCGTGGAGCGTGTGACGGTCGATTCCAATCGGGTCGTGGATCTGCGCTAGCGCGAGATCGGATGTGTTCTCGAGTGCTCCACGGAGATCTGTCCGCATCGGCGCACTCACAATGCTGCTCTCGAATCGTGAACGTCATCGCGGATCGATCCGTTCGTCGTTCGCGCGCATCGGGTTGGTTTCCGATCGGCGACGGGTCCCGTCGCAAACGGCGTTGGCCCAAGAAGTCCCACTCCCGCTGCAAAGCACTCCGCTCCCGCCCTCATTGCCCGGTTGACCGGACGCCCTTCGTTGCCATGATGCGGGCTTGCGTTGCGCGGCGGACCCACGCCACCGTCCGCACCCCGAAGACTCCGCACCGAGGACCGTCCGTCGATGGCACAACTCGAACCGCTGATGAAGCGGAACTTCATCGAGTACGCGAGTTACGTCGTTCTCGATCGAGCCATTCCCGACCTGCGCGACGGCCTGAAGCCGGTGCAGCGCCGCATCCTGCACACGCTGCACGAGATGCACGACGGCCGCTTCCACAAGGTCGCGAACGTGATCGGCGAATGCATGAAGTTGCATCCGCACGGCGACGCGGCGATCTCCGACGCGCTCGTCACGCTCGCGAACAAGGAATACTTCATCGAGCGGCAGGGGAACTTCGGCAACGTCTTCACCGGCCACAGCGCGGCCGCCCCGCGTTACATCGAGTGCCGCCTGACGCCGCTCGCGGTCGAGACGCTGTTCAACAAGCCGCTGACGACGTGGGCCCGCAGCTACGACGACCGCCGCGACGAGCCGGCGTTCCTGCCGGTCAAGATCCCGGTGCTGCTGATGCTCGGCGCCGACGGCATCGCGGTCGGCATGACGACGCGCATCCTGCCGCACAACTTCATCGAGTTGCTGAAGGCGCAGATCGCGCTGCTGTCGTCGAAGGAAGTCCGCGTCTACCCGGACTTCTTGCAAGGCGGCTTCGTCGACGTCCGCGACTACGACGACGGCCGCGGCAAGGTCACCGTGCGCGCGCGCATCGAAGCGCGCGACGACAAGACGCTGATCATCTCCGAGATCCCGTACGGCACGACGACGGAGAGCCTGATCGCGTCGATCGAAGCCGCGGCCGAGAAGGGCCAGGTCAAGATCTCCGGCATCTCGGACTTCACGACCGAGCACGTCGAGATCGAGGTCTCGCTGTCGCGCGGCGTCTACGCCGACGAGGTCATCCCGCAGCTCTACGCGTACACCGACTGCGAGATGGTGCTGCAGTCGACGATCGTCACGATCGTCGAGGAGAAGGGCCGCCAGCGCCCGGTCGAGATGACCGTGACGCAGGTGCTCGGCTATCTGACCGATCAGTTGCTCGAGCGCATCAAGGCCGAACTCGCGCACGAACTCGCGCAGCTCGAGGACAAGCGCCACTGGATGACGCTCGAGCGGATCTTCATCGAGAACCGCGTCTACAAGCGCATCGAGAGCGCGAAGACCGAAGCCGCCGTGCGCAAGGCCGTGTGGGACGGCATGAACGAGCACTCGCTGTACTTCGCGCGCCCGATGGTCGAGGACGACGTCGATCGCCTGCTCGGCATCAAGATCCGCCGGATCTCCGCGTACGACATCGCGAAGTACAAGGACGACCTCGAGGAAGTCCTCGCCGCGATCAAGGACCGCGAGAAGAAGCTGAAGAACCTCAAGAAGACGGCGATCGGCTGGCTCGAGGAGATGATCGAGAAGTACGACGAGACCTATCCGCGCCGCAGCGAGATCCAGAAGTTCGAGACCATCGACAAGAAGGAAGTCGCGCGCGCCCACATCAAGATGGCGTACGACCCGCAGAGCGGGTTCTTCGGCTCGAAGGTCTCGGGCGACAAGTTCCAGGTCACGGTCAGCGAGTACGACCGTGTGCTGCTCGTGTGCCAGGACGGCAGCTATCGCGTGATCGGCGCCGAAGACAAAGTGCTGATGCCGAGCAAACTGCTGTACGCGTCGATCTTCGACCAGGAGCAGGGCAAGCAGTTCGTCGTCGTCTACCGCGACAAGCAGAAGAACCCGTTCGGCAAGCGCGTGAAGATCGAGAAGTTCATCCGCGACAAGGAATACCTGCTGATCAAGGATCGCGAGGGCAAGGTCGATCTGCTGATCGAGGAGACGAAGCCCGGACGCATCCACCTCGAGTTCGCGCCGGCGAAGTACCAGCGCCTGCACGAGGCCGAGTTCGACCTCGACACGCTCGAGGACTGCGGCGTCGCCGCGCGCGGGACGCGACTCGCTCCGAAGCCGGTTTCGAAGATCACGCGCCTCGATGCCTCGCGCGGCTGAACCGTCGGCGAGCGTGGCCGTCGTCGGCGGAGGGCCCGCCGGCTTGATGGCCGCGCTCGTGATGGCGCAAGCGCGACTCTCCGTCGATCTGTTCGATGCGATGCCGACGCTCGGCCGCAAGTTCCTCGTCGCCGGCAAGGGCGGGTTGAACCTCACGCACAGCGATCCGCCCGAAGTGTTCGCGCGGCGCTACGGCGAGCATTGCGCGCGCTTCTTGCAGATGCTCGGCCGCTTCTCGCCGGAGCATCTGCGCGCGTTGGCGTTCTGGCTCGGCGTCGAGACGATGGTCGGCTCGAGCGGCCGCGTGTTCCCGAAGGACTTCAAGGCCGCGCCGTTCCTGCGGACGTTGGTGCAACGGCTGCGCGACGCCGGCGTGCGGATCCACGCGCGGCATCGGCTGATCGGCGTCGCGGCGGGCCCACGGTTGACGTTCGAGCGCGCCGACGGCGAACGCGTCGAGCACGCGGCGGCCGCGGTCGTCCTCGGGCTCGGCGGTGGTTCGTGGCGGGTCACGGGCTCCGACGGTGCGTGGACGTCGATCCTCGAGCGCGCGGGCGTCCACGTCGAACCGCTGCGTCCGGCGAATTGCGCGTTCGCGGTGCGGTGGTCGCCGCAATTGCTCGCGCGGGCCGAAGGGCGACCGCTGAAGAACCTCGCGGTGTCGACCGCGGGCGCGAGCGCGCTCGGCGAATTGGTGGTCACGCGCTTCGGTCTCGAAGGCAATGCGCTGTATCCGCTGAGCGCGCCGGTGCGAGCGGCTCTCGCGTCGCGCGGACGCACGATCCTGCGGATCGACCTGAAGCGCGACCTGTCGCTGGAGGAGGTCCGCGAGCGGTTGGCCGCCGGGCGCGGCAAGAAGTCGACGTCCGAGTTCCTGCGCCGCGAACTCCGGCTGTCGCCCCCGGCGATCGCGCTGTTGCGCGAGGGCGCGTCCTCGTACGAGCTGGCGGATCCGGCGCGGCTCGCCGCGCGCGTGAAGGCGTGTCCGGTCGAGTTGTGCGGCGTCGCCGACCTCGACGACGCGATCTCGTCGGCCGGCGGCGTGTCGTTCGACGCGGTCGACGATCACCTGATGCTGCGCGCGCTGCCCGGGGTGTTCGTCGCCGGCGAGATGCTCGACTGGGAGGCGCCGACCGGCGGCTACTTGCTGCAAGGAGCGTTCACGACGGGCTTCGTCGCCGGCCACGGCGCGGTCGAGTTCGTGAAGCTGAAGGGCTGACGCAGCGTCGGCGGATCGCCGGAACGGCGGGGACTGTCCCCGGGACTGTCCCCGGGTCTGTCCCCGCACCTGTCCCCAGTTCGATCAGCGCTCGTCCCTCGTGCTCTTGTCGGGGTTCGCTTCGGGCTCTGCGTCCTCGCCCTCGTCACCGAGGTAGCCGAGCTCTTGCAGACGGCGGATCGAGTCGTCGTCGAGCGGGACCGGGTTCGGCGAGATGAAGGCCTTCGCGCGTTCGACGCGCTGCTTCTCCCATTTCGCGAGGAACGAGTCGATCGACGCGACGACGTCGGAGCTGTTCGCGTACGCATTGGTGCGCTCGTGCGGGTCGATCGCCAGTTGCCACAGGCCGGTCGCGCTGCCCTTTTCCCCGAAGCGTCGCGTGCGGTCGTTGACGTACAGCAGGTCGGGCGTGCGTGCGCCGATCGGGTCGCGATAGACCTTCCCGACCTCGACGACGACGATCGGTCGATACGGCCGAGGCGCCGGTTCGTCGCGGACGAGCCACGCGCGTGATTCTCCGTCGATCCC
>JAEUIB010000190.1 GCA_016795255.1 Planctomycetota bacterium | reverse complement strand
CGCGGGCTCCCGGGTGTGTTCAGGAAGCGCGCGTACGCCGACTGCCAGCGCGGCAAGCCGTGATCGATCGCGAGTTGTCCCGCCGATCCCGGCCCGAACCAATAGAAGATCCGCGTCGAGCCTCGCGGCGCCGTCTCGGGGTACGGCGTCTGCTTGGTCGGGGCCGGTCCGCGGATCATCCCGCCGGTCGTCGGCGTCTGTTCGGAGAAGAACACGAGCGTCGTCAGCGACTCTTCGATGTCGACGAAGCGATGCTCGGTCCCGGCGGCGACGAACAGGATCGAGCCCGGCTTCGCCGCGTAGCGCGTTCCGGCGACGTCCAGCACGGCCTTGCCGGACAGCACGTGATAGACCTCGTCGCGCGAGTGCGGAGTCTGCTCGTCCGTCGCGCCGGCCTCGAGGCGGTACACGCCCGCGCGCATCGTCGGCACGTCGAGGAACGACACGTACGCCGAGGGGTCGGCGAGGCGCGTCTCGAGTTCGGCGACCTGGAACTCCGCCGAGGTCGGCGGGACGACCGGTTGTTGCCAGCCGAGCCAAGCGAACCACAGCCACGCGCCCACACCGGTGTTCATGACCGCACTCCGATCGGCCGGAAGGTCCGTCGATACGGAGTGCGGATGGGACTCGTTGGCGTCGATTCGGGGCGCCGACCGAATCAGGGTTTGCGCCGCGTCTCGTCGACCAGCTTGCCGTCGACCTTCACGCGGCGCGCCTGCTCGACCGAACGATGCAGCTTCCAGCCCTCGTCGGTCCGCAGCAGTTGCGCGCACCACTCACCTTCGTATTCGACGCGGTGCTGCTGCGACGTCGCCGGATCGACGATCACCAAGTCGTCCGACTCGAGGTAGGTGACGATCGCGCCCGGATCGTTGCACTCCACCGTCGTCACGACGAAGTTCGACGCCGCGCTTCGGAAGTTGGCCCACTTCGCGCGGGCGCTCTCCTTCCAATCCTCGAGGTCGAGCTGCCGGCCGTCCGCGTACTCGACGCGCGCGTCCTCTGCCGAGTGCGCGGTGACGCGATCGATGTCGCGCGCCTCGATGCCGTCGGCGATCGAGTCGTAGACCGCTTGGATCTCGGTTCGATCCGCCTCGGTGGAGGGCGGCTGCGACGCGCATCCGATCAGCACGACGAGCGGACCGAGCGCCGACACGAAGCGAAGCATGCGTGTGCTCCTGTGCGATCTCGAAGTGCGACCAACATCGGCATCCCCGGTGCGTTCTGCAAGAGGCCGCCGCGTCGTCCCCGAGGAGCTTCGTCCCATGCGTTCATCCACTCTCTGTGCGTTGACGAGTGCCCTGTGGGCGAGCTGCGCCCTCGCGCAAGTGCCGTGCTCGCCGGGTCTCGACCTCACGGTTTCGCCCGCGGCCCCGATGGTCGGTGACGTGATCACCGTGACGGTCACGAACAACACCGGCGGCGTCCTGTGGCACACGCTCGGAGCGCCCGTTGGTGGCGCGTTCGCAGGGGGTTGCGGCGGAACGTGGATCTGGGGGCCGAACGTCATCGACGTCCCGGTCCCGCTGCCGCCGGGCGCCAGCGCGAGCATCGTTTGGGACCAGACCGACATCATCTTCGGTGAACAGGTCCCGCCCGGCCGCTACGGGTTCTCGAGCGGCATGTCCGACGACCAACACCAGTTCGTGGGCTGCTGCGTCGAGGTGACGATCCACGCCCCGTGCCTGACGCCCCCGACCAACTATGGTGCGGCGAGCCTCGGAGCGGGCGGATTCGCACCAGCGCTGGCCGCGTCGAACGGACCGGCGTTCTTCGGCAACGATGCGTTCGCGCTGACCGTCGCGAACCTGCGCGGCGGCGCGGCCGGAGCCCTGGTGGTGGGCGCCGCACCCGGCCTACTCGCGGCGCCGTGGGGGACGTTCCTGATCGATGCGAACTTGCCGTTCTTCGTCGTGCCGTTCACCGCGAGCGGAGCGCTCGGTGTCCCCGGCGCCGGCGGCGTCGCGATTCCGGCGCCGATCCCGGACGATCCGGCGCTGATCGGTCTCGTCGCTTACGCGCAGGCGCTGATCGTGGACGGCGCCGCGCAGTCCGGCATCGCGCACTCGGCGGGACTCACGATTCCGATCTGCCCGTGACGCGGTCCGATCAGGACTTGTACGTCGCCGCGTCGATGATCGCCCACAGGTGGACGATCGCCGCGATGACCCACGGGAACGCCAGGAACCACAGCGCGTAGCCGGCGGCGCAGACCACGAAGAAGAACAGTGCCTTCAGGATCCGCCCCTGGACCATCTGTCCGAGGCCGGGGATGAAGAACGAACACAGCGCCGCGATGACGTTCCCGGCCGAACCTTGCTTGCCGCCCATGGGTGACCCTCCGTGATCGACGGGGAATCATGGCGATGCGCGCGCGGCAAGCAATGCCGCGCTCGATCCGTCGGTTCGGCTCGTTCGTCAGTCGGCGTGGACGAGGATCTCGCGCAGCTCGCAGCCGCGCGGCACGTCGCCGGCCGCTGCGCGTGCGAACAGATCGGCGAGGACTCCGTCGAACGGCTCCGCGCTGAGCAACACGAGCCAACGCTCGACGCCGCGCGGCGTGATCTCGCGATCGAGCGGCAGCAACGTCTCTTCGCCGGCGTTCAACTGCAGCGTGAGCTGATCGCGCTCGACCGGCTCGACGACGATCTTCGCGTCGACGACGCGGGCGAGCGCCGCGTACGCCGCGTGGTTCGACGTCACGACGACCCGGTGGGGGCCGAGCTCCGGCCGTGACCGCATCTCGCGCCCCGGTCCGTCGGTGATGCGAATGGTCGCGCCGAGTCCGGCGCCGTGCATCGACGCGATCAGCGCGTACGCGAACGCGACGAGCGCCGCGGCGGCCGCCAGCACGATATACCCGCGCACGGCGGTCGTCGGCGGCGCGTCGACGTCGTCGTCGGGAACGGCGAGCGCCGGCAGAGCGTGCTCCAGCGCGTCGGCTCCCGAGATCAATTGACGCGCGAGAGCTTGTCGCCGCCACGCCTCGTGGATGCGGCCCTGCGCGAGAGCGGCGACGTCGACGCGGTCGGGCGCGTCGGCGTTCTGCGCGAGCGCACGCTCGGACGAGAACAGCGGGGAGCTGCGGTACTGATCGAACATCCGTGCGAGCCGCGGATCCAAGGGAGCATCCTCTTCGGGCGATGGAGTACGCGGCGTGTTGGGCGACGTCACGACTCGGCCTCCTCGTCGGAACGTCCGAGATCGAGATCGCGGGCCACGTCTTCGGGCGCCAGGGACGCCAGTCGCTTGCGCAGGAAGTTGATTCCGAACGCGTAATCGCGCTTCATCGTGCGGACGCTCGGGCCGAGGCCGGCCAGCATGTCGTACGTCCGGTGCTCGATCAGACGCGCGCGGACGATCAACGCGGCGCGCGGATGTCGTTCGGCCAACTCGAGCAACGACTGATGCACCAACGCCGCGATCTCGCCGTCGAGGCTCGCCGCGTCCGGCATCGCCGCCATCGACGCCGCCATCTCCCATTCCTCACCGAGCGCAGCCGGCTCGCGCCGCAGCGTGAACGATTGGCACGCCGGTTCGAGCGAACGCGGATCGGTCACCGCGTCGAGTCGCGAATGGGTCCATGGATGACCGAGCTTCAAGCAGAGCCCCGAATACGGCGCGAAATGACGGCAGTTGCCGCAGCGGATGCGCCCGAGCTCCCGGCGCTCGGCGCTGATCGCGCAACGCACCGCCGTTCGCCGCAGGTACGCGAGGAACGGCCGCAGCCCACGCCCGAAGCCGCCGGAGCGGATTTCGGCGTCGGCCAGCAGTTGATGCGAAACGTCGTTCACGAGGTCGTCCGGGTCGATCAGCGAGCGTGGCCGATGCGCGAGATACCGACGCGAGAACTCGGCCAGATGTTCCTTGAGGAAGCACTCGGTCCGACCGAGGAATCCGTCGAGCGGCGTGGCGACCCCGTGCGGCCGGTCGTTTGTCACGGCACGGCCGGCGGGCCCCGAAGGCTCGCTGTCGGCGACCGCGGGTTCGGCGGCTTCGACCATGGCGCAGCCGGCACCCGTACGCCGATGGTGGACGCACGAGAAGCACGGCCGGTGCTCGGCGAGAGACGACGGGATCGGAGCCACGACTGCATTCTGCCCGGGACCAGGGCATGGGCCAAACAACGGCCCGCGCGCGCACGTGAGGCCATGAAGAATCGCGTCGCGGACCGGGGTTTCGACGGGGGTCCGTCAGGGTTCCGTCACGACCGAACCGCCGATTCGTCGTGCCCACGTTCTTCGGCGGCGTGGGAGTCCGCGACTCAAGAGTCCGAGTCGGCGCCTTCGCCACCCGTTGGAGCGTCCGCACTCGGAGCCGGACCGGTCGCGTGCTCTTCGATCCACGCTCGCGCGCGCTCCAACGCGGCGTCCCGTCCGACGACGACGTCCTGCGCGGTCGGCTTCACCTCGAGATCCGGAACGACGCCTCGAGGATTCGCCGCATCCCCGTTCGCGCGGACGTAGCGCGCCGTCGAGACGCGGACGTTGAGCCCGCTGCGCGGTAGATCGAACGGGAACACTTCGCCGAACGCGTTCGGCGACTCCGCGGTCTCCTCGCCGATCAACATCGCGAGGTCGTAGTCCTCGACGGCGTTCGCGAGCATCAGTGCGGACGAGAACGTCTGCGGCCCGATCAAGAACACGACGGGACCGTCGAAACGCAGATCGTTCGGGCGTGGCTCCAGCGGCTCGGACTGCTCGAACACCGCGAGCGAACCTTCGTCCGCTCCGAAGTACCACCGCGTCGTCGAGTGGAACCACTGCAGCGGCAGCCAACGGATCGCCGGGTGCGCGTAGCTCTTCATGAACGTCTTGTACGGCGCGCTGACCTTCCACTCCTTGCGCGAGCACGCGCGATACGGCGTGGACGTGACGTACGAGAGCAGCAGGTCGCCGAGTTGGGAATCGCCCCCGCCGTTCTCGCGCAGATCGACGATCAGCCCGCGTGCGTGCTTCTCGCGCATCGTCGTGAACGTCGCGCGACAGAACTCCTCGAAGCGAGGCAGGTCGTCCATCGAGCGGAAGTCGAGCCGAACGACGCGACCGTCGAGCCAGCTCGCGTCGTAGTCGGCGGGGCGCGGCATCCTTCGACCGTCGTCCTGCCGGAAGAACCTCGCGTAGGGCTGGCCGGCCAGCACGCGCTCGGTCGGTTCGGGCTTCGACGGCTCGGCGATCGCCACGCGGAACGGGGGCCGGATGCCCGCGCTCCACAATTGGACGTGCAGGTTCTCGAGCACGATCGCATCGCGAAGCACCGCCGAACCCGCGGTCCCGCGACCGAGGTCGGCGACGAGTTCTTCGATCGGCCGACCTTGGATCGCGATCACGCGCGACTGCAGTTCGATCGGGCCGTCGGTGTCGTCGTCTCCTCCGACGTGGCGCACGACGACGATCGACCCTTTGTCCCGACCCACGCGCAACGGGAACAGCCGTTCGCCGCCGCGATCGACGTCGCGTGCCCATTCCTCTTGCAAGAACCCGGCGCCGGTATGGGCATCGCCGAGCAGCGCGAGCAGGCACGACAGTCGCCGATGCAGTTTGCGGCGCGTCGCGGTCGAAGCCGGATCCGCGAGGATCGCCTCGATCTCGGTTTCGATGCGTTCCTTCGGCGTCTTCGCGTACGGGTCGGGATGGACTTCCTCGATCCGCTCGATCGCGAAGCGCAGGTCGGACGCGACGTCGTCACGCGACAACGGCAGGTCGAGCCGATCGTCGGGGACGATCTCGTGGAACGACGGCGTCGAGACCAGCGACGAACACGCCGTCGACGAGAGCGCGACTGCCGCGGCGACCAGCCAGGAACGCAAGCGCGTCAGCGCTCGACGCCACCTTGCATCGAACGCGCGCGCGACTTCGGCCCCTCGGCCAAGCGTCGCTCGGCGACGCGGTCGGCGGCGACGGCCGTCGTCACGCGGTCGGTCTTCGCGGTCGCGAAGATCTCTTTCAACGCGCGGTAGATGTTGTCGACCTTCGGGATCGCGTTCTCTTCGCGGTAGCCGCCGGCGTCGAACTCGCACGACACGTTGATGATGCCGCCGGCGTTGATGACGTAGTCCGGCGCGTACAGGATTCCGAGGCTCTGCAGCGCGTCGGCGTGGCGCGGCTCGGCGAGCTGGTTGTTCGCGCAGCCGCCGACGATCCGCGTCTTCAGGCGCGGGATCGTCTGGTCGTTCAGGATCGCGCCGAGCGCGCACGGCACGAACGCGTCGCACGTGACGTCGAAGATCGCGTCCGGCTCGACGATCGTCGCGTTCAGTTCGCGCTTCGCGCGCGCGACGTTGTCCGGGTTGATGTCGCAGGCGACGATCTTCGCGCCCTGCTGCGTCAGCATCTTGCCGAGCGGCAGCGCGACGGCGCCGACGCCCTGCATCGCGAACGTCTTGCCGCGGAAGTCGGCGCTGCCGAACACTTCCTCGATGCACGCCTTCAGGCCGACGAACGTGCCCCGCGCCGTGTACGGCGACGGATTGCCCGAACCCCCGGCTTCGCGCGACAGACCGGACACCCACTTCGTCGACTGCGCGACCTTCTCGAGGTCTTCGACCGACGTGCCGACGTCCTCGGCCGTGATGTAGAGACCGTTCAAGCTGTCGATCAACCGGCCCATGGCCTGGAACAGCTTCGGCGTCTTCTGCGTCCGCGAGTCGCCGATGATCACCGACTTGCCGCCGCCGAGGCCGGTCTGCGCGACCGCGGACTTGTACGTCATGCCGCGCGACAGGCGCTTCACGTCGTAGAGCGCTTCCGCCTCGTTCTTGTACGGCCACATGCGCAGACCGCCGAGCGCCGGACCGAGTCGCGTGCTGTGCACCGCGACGATGCCGTGGAGACCCGCGTCCTTGTCGATGCCGACCACGATGCGTTCGTAGCCGTCTTCCTTGATCTCACGGATCTCCATCGATGCGCTCCGAATCCTGTCTGGGGCGAATCACGCCGCAGAAGTGCGGACGTGTGTCTTTGCTTCGCAATGCAAGGCCCGGTGAAGAATCGGGAGACTATACCGTGCGCCTTTCACTCGCAGAAACCCCCGAGAACGGCCCCGCGTGACGGACTTCGCGTTCGAAACTCGTTCGCTCCGCAAGACGTACGGCGGACAGCCCGCCCTCGACGGCATCGACCTCACGCTCGGTCGCGGCGAGGTCCTCGGCTTCGTCGGCCCCAACGGCGCCGGCAAGTCGACCTTCATCAAGACTTTGCTGGGACTGGTGTTGCCGACGTCCGGCACCGCGACGGTGCTGGGTCTGTGGCTGCGCGAGGACTCCGCGGCGATCCGCGCGCGCATCGGTTACGTCCCCGGCGACCTCGGCGTCTACCGCAATTGGACCGCCGACGACTTCCTCGCATTCTGCATCGGCTTCCACCCGCGCGGCGATCTGTCGCGGGCCCGTGCGATGGCGCGATCGATGGCGCTGCCGCTCGGGGACCGCGTGCGGACGTACTCGACGGGCATGCGCCAGAAGCTCGCGATCGCGCAAGCCCTCTGCGTCCACGCCGACCTGCTGTTGCTCGACGAGCCGACCCGCGGCCTCGATCCGACCAGCCAATTGGAGTTCCGCGATCTCGTGAACGCCGCGCGGCGCGAAGGCTCGGCCGTGTTGCTGTCGTCGCACATCCTGGCCGAGATCGAGTCGATGTGCGATCGGTTGGTCTTCATCGACCGCGGACGGCTGATCGAAGCGTCGACGATCGAAGCCCTCCGCGCGCGCTGGCGCGACCGGCTCTACGTCGAGACGAGCGGCGGCGATCTCGCGACCGCGACCGACCTCCCGCCGGGCACGGCGGTCGAACGGGACGGGGCGGGGTATCGCGTGTCGTTCGTCGGCGATCCGAAGCCGGTGCTCGAAGCCCTCGTCGCCCGCGGTCTCGTCGCGATCGAATACAACCGTCCGACGCTCGAGGATCTCTACCGCGAGCTCTACACGCGGGAGCGCGAGCGATGATGCTGCGACGCATCCTGCGCGACGACCGCTGGAAGATCGCCGCGTACACCGCGGTCCTGGTCGGCAACCTCGTCGCCACCGTGCTCGCGTATCCGACGTTCAAATCGAACATCACCGCGATCGTGAACCTGATCCCGAACTTCGCGGGCTTCTTGAAAGCGGTGCTGACCGGCGCCGGCGGCGACAAGTTCGCGGTGTTCGTCGCGCTCAATCACTTCTTCAAGGGCGCGAACGTCATCGGTCCCGCGGCCGCGATCATCCTCGCGCTGGGCACGATCGTCCGCGAAGTCGAGATCGGCACGATCGGCATGCTGTTGTCGCGACCGATCTCGCGCACGCGCATCCTGTTGTCGTTCGCCGTCGTCCACCTGCTCGAACTGACGGTGCCGTTGTTCGTCGTGGCGGCGGCGACCCCGTGGTTGTGCGAACGCTTGATCGACGAAGCGGTGCCGCTGCAACCGCTGCTGTTCGCATCGCTGCACGCGTCGATGTTCATCGCGATGGTCTACGCGCTGTCGCTGCTGCTCGCGGTCGTGCTGGTCGAGCAGCTCCGCTTGGCGGCGATCGCCGGCGGCCTGTGCATCGTCAGCTTCATGCTGTACTTCGTGAACCAGACGCTGCCGTGGTCGATCTACGTGCTGTCGTCGGTCCCGATGTACGTCGACCTCGCGAGCGGCAAGGCGATGCCGTGGGGCGCGTTCGCGATCTGCGCCGGCGCGACGGTGGCGTTGCTCACGACCGCCGTCGTCGTGTTCCGGCGCAAGGACTACTGATCTACTACGTCCGAAAGTCGTCGCGCGACACGAGGACTTTCGGACGTAGTAGATCCCGCGGCCGCAGGCCGCGGCGGCGCGAAGCGCCGTCACCCACAAGGGAATTCGGGCCGAGCAGACCGAGCGCGCGTCAGAGCTTCACGCGGCAGTACCGATGAGCCGCTTGAGGCTGACTTCTCGCGCCGCGAAGAGAGCGGCGGCGAGGAGCCGCCCCCTCGCGGTGAGTCGATAGCGATGCGTCTTCTGGATCTTCTGGATGACTCCGTGTGCTCGCAGG
>JAEUIB010000188.1 GCA_016795255.1 Planctomycetota bacterium | reverse complement strand
CCTGCGAGCACACGGAGTCATCCAGAAGATCCAGAAGACGCATCGCTATCGACTCACCGCGAGGGGGCGGCTCCTCGCCGCCGCTCTCTTCGCGGCGCGAGAAGTCAGCCTCAAGCGGCTCATCGGTACTGCCGCGTGAAGTTCTGACGCGCGCTCAGTCTGCTCAGCCCGAATTCCCTCGTGGGTGACGGCGCTTCGCGCCGCCGCGGCCTGCGGCCGCGGGATCTACTACGTCCGAAAGTCCTCGTGTCGCGCGACGACTTTCGGACGTAGTAGATCAGCGCGGGCTACGCCCGCAACCGAACGACGATGGCGTGCTCCAACGACCTCGTCGCACACCTGTGGATACGGCGGCTGCCGCCGCCTCGGACACCTGGTCGGGATCTACTAGGGTCGCGAATCGTCGCGCGACGCGACGATTCGCGAACCTAGTAGATCAGCCGCCGGCGGCGTCGGCTTCGATTTCCTTCTCGAGCGCGTCGAGTTCGGCCGCGGCGTTGTCGGCGTTGATCGACTTCTCGGCTTCGGCCTTGGCCTCGGCTTCGGTCGGGACGACGACGTCGACGTCGGGGCTCTCGAAGAACTTGTTCTCACACGCCGAGAGCGGCAGGCACAGCAGGACGAGGGCGATGCCCTTCGCGAGATCACGGGTCTTCATGCGGTTCTCCTCCGTTGTGTTCGAGTTCGAGGATCGATTCAGTTGCCGCGCGTCGCCGGCGCTTCACGCGTCGCCGCGGGCGCCTCGCGCGTCGCTTCGCCGCGCTGCAGCTCGGCTTCTTCGGCCTGCTGCTTCTGGCGGCGACGCTGGTCGAGTTCGCGCTGCTTCGCCTCGAGTCGCTCGACGCGCTTCAGCATCTCGGCGTCGTTCTTCTCGGTCGCGATCGCGCGCAGCCGCGCGAGCTTCGCCTGGCGCAGGTTGACGTTGCGCTGGTGGACCTGGCGCGCGCGCTCGAGGCCCTTGCGCTTGGTCTCGATCTCGTCGTTGCCGCGGTTCGCGTTCTTCTCGCGCTCGGCGTTGGCGCGACGTTCGGCGTCCGTGCCGCCGCCGTTTTCGGCGCGGCGCGTGGCCTTCTCGCGCTCCGCTTGGGCGCGGCGCTCGGCCGAGTCCTGGGCCTTGTCGGCCTCGCGGCCGGCCTTGGCGCGTTCGGCCTGGGCGCGGCGCTCGGCTTCGTCGCCGGCCTTGTCGGCTTGAGCCTTGCGGCCCGCGGCGGCGCGGCGTGCCGCGTCGTCGTTCTTGGCGCGATCCTGGGCGAGCGACGTGCCGCTCGCGACGAACGACAGTCCCGCGAGTGCGGCGGCGATGACGATATTGCGATTCATGTCTTCTCCATTCCTTGGTCCATCGTGGAGCGAGTTGGTCGAGGGCGCGCGATGCCGAATTCGCGGATCGCGCGCGGGATGCAGGTACGAGCCGTGCGGCGTCGAGGCCTCACGGCCGCGGGATTCACTGCAGCGCCTTCAGCGCGTTCGCGTGCCGCTGCTTGCGCTGTTCGATCGCGGCCGCCGAGGTGGCTGCGGCGACTCCGCCTTCGAGGCCATGCAGATCGGCGGCGCGCGCGTGACCCGACGGATGCGTGTCGAGCCAACCGCCGGCGCCCTTTTGTTCCGGCAACCGATCGAGGACCGCCGACAGCGCGGTCGGCGAGTAGCCGGCCGCAGCGACCAGTCGGATCGCGAGTTCGTCGGCCGCGCGCTCCTTGTCGGCGCCGTAGCCGCCGGACAACAGCGTGAACGCGACCTCGTCGCAGCTCTTGCCGAAGACCTTCGAGATCTCGCCGAGCTTCTCCTCGAACTGCGCACGCTTCTTCGGGTCGTCCTTGAACTTCTCGTCCTTGTAGAGGTTCAGGCCGAGCTGGCCCGCCTGGACGAAGTTGCTCTGGTTCACCGCGGCGAGACCGTGCTTCAGCGTCACGTGCGCGATCTCGTGCGCGAGGATGCCGGCCAGTTCGTCCTCGTTCTGCGTCTGCTTCAGCAGGCCGGTCGTGATGAACACGAATCCGCCCGGCGTCGCGAACGCGTTCAGTTCGTCCGAGTCGAGCACCGTGAAGCGGTAGCCCTTGTACGTCTGGCGCACGAAGTCGACGCTCTGCGCGACGTTCTGGCCGACCAGCGACACGTAGTCCGACAGCGCGTCGTTGGCGCGCATCGGATAACGCGGCTCGACCAGCACCTGCGCGGCGACCGCGCGGCCGATGTAGTGCTCTTCCGACGGCAGCAGGTCGTTGTAGTCGGTGATCGTGCGCGCGAGTTGTTCGCCGATCTCCGAGTAGCGCTCGTCGCCGGTCACCGCCGTCGCGAGGTCGCCGGCGCCCTTCAGCAGGTTGCCGCCGCCGCCGTTGCCGCCGCAGCCGGCGACGACCAGCGCGACGGCCGCGATCGATCCGACACCGAGGAGCAGGATGCGAGGCTTCATCAGTTCTGCCCTCCCTGCTTGCGGAACGACAGGATCGCGTCCAGCGTCGTCGACTTCGCTTCGATCTGGTCGACGCGGACGTATCCGGCGTCGAGGTTCGGCTCGTCCTTGCGGTGCTGCTCTTCGACCTTCGGGTTGAACCCGCGCGCGGCCGCGGTGCGTTCGGCGTACGTGACGCCGGTCGCGCCCGAGCCGACCGCGACGCTGTAGCTCTTCGTGTCGAGCAGCGCCGAGCCGTGGACGTAGCCCTCGGTGCCTTGCGCGCGAGCGCGGTACCACGGGCTCTGCGCCTCGATGATCTCGACCGTGTCACCACCGGCGAGTTGCTTGACCGACGGCGACAGCGATCGCGGTTGCGAGCGCAGGACGGCGGACGACACGGTGACGCGGGCTTGGGAACCGGGCGCCAGTGTCGTCGTCGGGGTTTGGGCGAGTGCGCCGGCGACGCCGAGGAGGGCGCACAGCGCGACGAGAGTGGACCACTTGGGCTTCATCGACGGACTCCGTGAGCGAGGCGGGGGATTCTAGAGCGCCGCCCCGCCGAGTTGCGCAACCGCCGAATCCAAGTTGCGGATGGCTACCAGCCCGTTGAAAGAGTCGGCCGACTGCCGGCCGACTCTTTCAACGGGCTGCTAAGGGTCGGGCGACCTACTTCTCGGTCAGCGTGATGATTCCGTCGAAGCCGCCCTTCGCGAACTTGGTGGCGTACTCGTCGCACAGCTTGACGTAGCGCTGCGAGACCGGATCGCCGCCCGGGCGCTCGGCGTGGCTGCGTTCGAAGACGGCCGCGGCCTTCTTGAACTCGCCCTTCTGGAACAGCGCGAGCCCTTCGGCGAACGTCGCGGCCCATCCGGGCAGCGACGTCTCGAGCGCGCCGCCGGCGCCGAGCAGTTCGTGGACGCCGACCGGCTCGTTCTTGCCCTTCACGCGCAGGCGGCCGAGCGGGCGCACGATCGCCGCGCCCTCGCCGGCCGCGGCCAGCGTCGCGTCGGTGACCATCACGATGCTCTCGAAGAACTTGTTCGCGCCTTCGAGGCGCGACGCGAGGTTCACCGAGTCGCCCATGACCGTGTAGTCGAAGCGTCGATTGCTGCCCATGTTGCCGACGACGACGTGGCCGGTGTTGATGCCGGTGCGCGCCATCAGCTTCGGCAGGCCGAGTTGGCTCTTCTCCTCGACGAAGCGCTGCAGGCGCTGCTGGCAATGCGCGACGGCGGACAGCGCGAGACGCGCGTGGTCGGCTTGCGGCACCGGTGCGCCCCAGAACGCCATGATCGCGTCACCGAGGTATTTGTCGATGACGCCGTGGTGGTCCAGGATGATGTCCGTCATCGCGGTCAGGTATTCGTTCAAGAACGTGACCAGCTCTTCCGGCTTCATCCGTTCGGAGAAGCCGGTGAAGCCCGCGAGGTCGGAGAACTGGATCGTCATCTCGCGGCGTTCGCCGCCGAGACGCAATCGTTCGGGATGCTCCTCGAGCGTCGTGACGACTTCCGGCGCGAGGTAGCGCGAGAACGACTGGCGGATCTCGCGGCGCTTCTTGCCTTCGGTGTTGAACAGGTACAGCGCGGAACCGGTGTACGCGAGCGCGGCGCCGGAGAACGGCGTGACGACGTCCAGCACGAGTCCGTTCGCGAACGCGATCGCGACGATGCCGAAGTAGGCCAGCACGAGCGGCACGACGAGCACCAGCGCGGAGCGCTTGCGGCTCGCGAGCACCGCGGTGACGCCGACGACGGCGCCGAGCAGGATCGGGATCAGGAAGTTCAGCCACCCTGGCAATCGCGAGCGCGCGTCGCCGCGCAGCAAATTGTCGATGACGGTCGCGATGAACTCGGGGCCCGGCAGGCTCTCGTCGACCGGCGTGGCCTGGATGTCGGTGTTGGCCGTGACGTTCGCGCCGATGACGATGATGTCGCCTTTGCGCAGCGACTGGCGCCACGCTTCGCCGGCCGCGCTCGGCTTCAGCGCCAGAGCGCTGGTCAGCGACGCGGTCTTGAACGTGCCGCGCGGGCCGCGGAA
>JAEUIB010000653.1 GCA_016795255.1 Planctomycetota bacterium | reverse complement strand
GAGCTCCGACTTCGGCGCCTGCTCCTTACCGTCCGCCGGATCGCTCGGCGTCGGGTTCCACGTCGTGCGCCCGTTCCCGCCGTAACCGAACTGCAAGAGCTCGCGTTCGCGATTCTCCTGCGATCCGGATGCGACCTCGCGCGTCTCGTCGGCGGCGGGCGGATCGCCCGCGAACCGCGCCAACGCGAAGCCGACGCCGATCACCGTGCCGGCCGCGATCGCGATGCGCCACGACGCGCCGAACGTCGGTCGTCGCGGGCCGGCGTGCGCCGCCGACCTCAACGCCGCGAGCGTCTGCGGCGACAGCGCCGGCGCTTGCGGCAGCGCGGCGTGGACCGCGCCGATCGTCGCGCGGATCGTGTCGCGCAGCGCGGCGAGTTCGGGATCCGTCGCGCAGCGCGCGTTCCAGCGCTCCGCGACGTCGGGCTCGAGTTCGCCGAGCACGAGCGCGGTCATCACGGCGTGCAGATCGAGTTCGAGGTTGTCGGGTTCGTTCGGGTTCATGATCGACCTCCGCGGGAATCCCGCGTCGACGCGACGGCAAGAGTGGGGGAGAGACGCGCGGACAGAGCTTTCAGCCCTTCGGAGATCAGCCAGCCGACCGTGCCGATCTTCTTCCCCGTCGCCTGCGCGATCTCCTTGTAGGACATTTCGTGGAACAGCCGCAGCACGAGGGCTTCACGCTGGTCGTCCGGCAGGACCTTCAGCCCCTCGAGCACGGCGGCGCGGACTTCGCGCCCCTCGGTGCCGTCGTGCTGCAGCTCCGGCGACGAGGTCGCCTTCTCGCGCACGTCGCGGCGTTTCTCGCTGCGCATCAGTTCCATGGCTCGGTTCCTCGCGACTCGATGCAGCCACGCGACCAGGTGCGCCCGCTCGAGCGAGGGGGATCCACGCACCGGATCGGGGAGCACGGGCGGGTGCTGCGCGAGCTTCAGCAAGGTGTCCTGGCAGACGTCCTGTGCGACGCGCGACGACGCGTTCTGACCGAGCAGCGCCGTCACCGCACGCAGCAGGTTCGCACCATGGCGTGCGACCAGGACTTCGAACGCCGCGGCATCACCGCGGACGTAGGCCGTGAGCAAGGTGCCGTCGCTGGGCTCGTTCATGCGCGTTCCGTGTCCGGGGGTGCAACGGAGCAGGACCGGAGGATCTTGGTGCGGTTTCGGGATTCTCGCGAACCATGCCGAGCCGGCCAGGGGCCGCGGGTGGGGACGGGGCGTCCAGCCGGTGCGGATCGACTGCGAAGGGGGCCCCAAGACTGGGGAGGTTCGCGCGCCGAATTCGCGTCGAGGACGTCTCCTTGCAGAGGTGCGCTCGCCCCGGCACGTCCGGTGCGATATTCGCCCCGGCAGCGGATCGATTCTGCTCGGAGGCGCGCCGTGGCCGACCTTTGCATTCCGTTCGCTCGTGTCGGTCGGTCCGACGTCACCGTTGTCGGCGGGAAGGGCGCGAACCTCGGCGAACTCGCCCGCGCCGGTCTGCCGGTGCCCGGCGGGTTCGTCGTCACGGCCGAGGCGTTCCTCGCGACGCTCGACGCGGCGGGGATCCGCGCGACGCTGCGGCAGCGCTTCGATGCATTGAAGGTCGAGGATTCCGCTGCGCTCGAAGCGACCAGTCGCGAGTCGCGCGACCTCGTGCTCGCGGCGAAGCTGCCGGCGGCGCTGCGGGATGCCGTGGCCGACGCGTATCGCGCGATCGGCGGCGGCCGGGTAGCCGTGCGCTCGTCGGCGACGGCCGAGGACTCCGCGACCACGTCGTTCGCCGGCATGCACGAGACGTTCACGAACGTCCACGGCGACGCGGCGCTCGAGGCCGCGATCGTGCGCTGCTTCGCGTCGGCGTACGCGCCGCGCGTGCTGGCGTACCGCAAGGCGCGTGGCCTGCGCGACGAGCCCGTGCTCGCCGTCGTGGTGCAGGCGATGGTCGACTCGGAGCGGTCCGGCGTGATGTTCACCGCCGATCCGTCGAGCGGCGATCGGACGAAGATCGTCATCGAAGGAGCGTTCGGTCTCGGGGAGGTCGTCGTCGGCGGCTTGGTCGAACCCGACACGTACGTCGTCGCGAAGGACGGCCCGCGGCTCGAATCGGCGCGCATCGGCGTCAAACCGTTCCGGATCGAACGTGGCGCGGACGGCGTCGAACGTCGCGTCGAACACGACGCGGCGCGCGCGCGCGAACGCGTGCTGACCGATGCCGAGGTGGTCGAGTTGGCGACGTTCGGGCAGCGGATCGAAGCGCATTACGGATCGCCGCAGGACATCGAGTGGGCGCGCGCCGGCGGTCGTTGGTCGATCCTGCAGACGCGACCGATCACGACGCTGGACGGCTCCGCGCCGGCCCCGGAGCGACCGGCGCCATCGTCGGCCGATGCACTCGTCCAAGGGCTCGGGGCGGCGCCGGGGATCGCGAGCGGCAAGGTCCGCGTGCTGAACTCGCCGGCCGAAGGTTCGAAGCTCGAAGCCGGCGACGTGCTCGTCGCGCCGATGACGGCTCCGGATTGGGTGCCGACGTTGCGGCGCGCCGCGGCAGTCGTCACCGACGGCGGCGGCATGACGTGTCACGCGGCGATCGTCAGTCGCGAACTGCGGATTCCCTGCATCGTCGGCGCGCGCACGGCGACGCGCGTGCTGCGCGACGGCGAACTGGTGACGGTCGACGGCGCGAAAGGCCGCGTCACCGCGGGTGCGCCGCCGGTCGCCGCGGCGCCGTCCGTTCCCGCGACGGCGAAGGCGTCGGCCGCCGGCGGCAA
>JAEUIB010000136.1 GCA_016795255.1 Planctomycetota bacterium | reverse complement strand
GGCGTCACCGCCCGACGTACTGCCCGCCGTTCTGCTCGGCCAAGCGGCGCAGGAAGCTCGCATCGTGGTCCTTGCCGACGCCGACCGTGTGGATGACGATCCGCGCGAGGCGGTTCTTCTCCTTCACGCGGCGCAGGATCTCTTCGGGGTCGAGGACTTCACCCTGCGTCGGCTGGCCGTCGGTCAGGAAGAAGATCGTGTCGACGCCGGACTCGTACGCCTTGTCGACCGCCCCGATGCCCGCGAGGTGGAAGGCCTCGGCGAGCGCGTCGTAGATGTTCGTGCCGCCGACCGCCTCGATCTCCTTGTCGACGTAGTGGTCGAACTTCGTGCGGATCGCCTTCGACATCGGGACCATCTTCTTCTGCCAGCGCGTCACGTCGGCGGAGTACGTGATGACGTTGAACATCTCGCCGTCGTTCAGGCCCGAGACCGCGGCCTTCAACTGCTCGCGCGCGACGTCGAACTTGTTGCGCGCTCCGTCCTTGCCGGTCTTGGCGTCGGTCGCCGGTTCCTTCATCGAGCCGGAGCGGTCGAGCACGAACAGGATCCGGTTCGAGCGCGTCGAGATCCCGTAGAACGACACGTGCCCGGCCGGCTTGGTGTCGACCGTGCCTCCCGCGGCCGGATCGGCTTGCGCGACTTTGCCGATCTCGAACGTGTCCTTGTTCTTGCTCCACCAGTCCTTCCACAGGTTCGCGTCGCCGTTGAAGCGCTGCCCCGTGAGTTTCGCCAGCGCGCCTTCCGCGTCGTCGACGAGGCGGCCGACCTCGGCGCCGAGCGACTGGATCAACGCCGGGATCGCGGCCTTCTGGCGCGCGTCGCCGAGCAGGCGCATCGTCGCGGCGCGCACGCGCCAGTCGCCGTCGCGCAGCAACTCGTCGATGCACAACTGCACGGAGGCTTCGTCGCCGGTCTTCGTCAGAGCCTCGATCGCGGCCAGGCGCACGCCGATCGACGCGTCCTTGCGCGCGGACGCGCGGAGTTGTTCGCGAGCCTCGTCGGCGTCGACCGCGCCGATCGCCGCGACGACGCGCGTTCGGAGGTCTTCCTCCCGTTCCTTCGCGAGCAGTTGCGCGAGCTCTTCGACTCCCGCCTTCTTGTCGGCGTCGGCTCGACGGTTCACGGCCGTACCGAGCGCGCGTCCGGCGGCCTCCATCACGCGGCCTTCGCCGTACGCCCGCTGGCTGGCCTCGGTGAGCTCGCCTCGGCATTTCTGTTCGTTCTGCGCCACCGCGACCGGGACCATCCCGTTGCCACCGATCGCCGACGTCACCAGCGCTTCGGCCGCCCGTCGATACGTCTCGCGGAGTTCGACGAGCTCCTTCTCGAGACCCGCGCGCGTCTTGGCCGCGCGCTTCAGCAGCGTGACCGCGTCGGTGACGACGTCGGGGAGCGGCAGGTGGCCGAGGATCTCGATCGAGAGCGAGCGCGACTCGTACGGGACGTCGTCCTTCAGCCGCGCGCGCAGATCCGACGTCTCCTTCGACTGACGCGCCTTCGGCAGCTTGCCGAACACGGCCGCGGCCGACGCGATGCGGCGGTCCTTCAGTTTGGTCTGGCGTTCGAGGTCCGCGCGATTCAGTTCGAGCGCGGCTTCGAGTTTCGCCGCCTCACGCTCGGCCGGGATCTGCTCGTCCTCCTTCATCCCGGGCAGCTTCTCCTTCAGCGTGGAGAGGCGCGCGGACTGTTCCGAGACGCGGCGATCGAGCGACGCCAGCAACTTCACGTCGGTCTCGAAGTACGCGACGAGCGCGTCGTAGACCTCTTCGGGCTGCGCGTCGGACACGCGGGCCGTGACGGTCAGCACGCCGTCGTACAGCGCTTCGCGCAACTTCACGAGCTTGGGCCGCAGCACCTTGAACTCCGCGCTCGTGCGTTCGAGTTCCTTGATGCGCGTGTCGATCGGCTCGCGTTCGCTGCCGTTCGCCTTCGCCAGCTTCTTCGTCAGTTCCTGGAGTTCCGATTCCTGGTCTTGCAGCTTCACGCTGACGTCGAGCAGCCGTTCGCCGCTCTTCGTCGCGTCCGCCGACAGGAGTTCGAGGGCGCGCAGCGACGGCGATTGCGCGAGCGCGGCGATCGCCGTCGTCGCCGCTTCGATCGTCGTGTCCTCGAGGACGGTCGCGCCGATCGAGTCGCGGACCGACTCGTCGTACGCGCGCTTCAGCGTCTCGAAATCGTCGCTTGCCGGAGCGCTGACCTGCGGCGCCGCGAACGCCGCGGCCAACATCACGACGAACGACGTCAGAACGCGCGAAACGATCATCGGGGCTACCTTTCCGTCCGGCGGGGGGAGGGATGGTAGCAGTGCGACGCGCGCGGGACGCGCGTCAGGCGGGGCCGGCTGTCCC
>JAEUIB010000122.1 GCA_016795255.1 Planctomycetota bacterium | reverse complement strand
TCGTCGTCCCTCGCGTCCCTCGCGTCCCTCGCGTCCCTCGCGTCCCTCGCGTCCCTTTCGTCCCTCCCCTCCAAAACTTCCCAATCCCACTCCAAAATTCCCCGTCGCATCCCCTCGCGAACTGCGTGGCTCTCCCTGCGCCGCCGGTTCGCCCCCGATCGCATCACCGGCGCAGGAGGCCCCTCATGCGTCGGTCGTTCCCGTTGATCGTGGTCCTGTCCCTCGGGATCGGCGCGGCCGATGCCGCGGTCGTCAAGGTGTCGAAGAACGGCGCTCTCACGACGATCCAGGCGGGCGTCGACGCGGCGGCCGCCGGTGACACGGTGCTGGTCGCAGCCGGCGTCTACACCGAAACCGTCGACGTCCCGGCGGGCAAGGACGGCCTGACGATCAAGGGCGCGGGGAAGGTCGTCCTCGATGCGCGGGGTCCGGCGGGGGCCGCGGCGGGGGCCGGAATCAATGTCCTGTCGGACGACGTGACCGTCCGCGACCTCGAGATCCGCAACGCAGCGACCAGCCTCGCCGAACTCGGCGACGGGATCCGTTTCCTCGGCGATCGCGGTCGCGTCACGAAGTGTGCCGTCATCGGCTGTGAGACCGCGGGCGTCGTGTCGTTCGGCGACGACGCCAGGATCGTCGGTTCGCGTTGCGTCGCGAACGAAGTCGGCATCCTCGCGGCATCGGCATCGGGTGGGCTCGAGATCACGAAGGTCGTGTTCGAGTTCAACACGACCCACGCGATCGAACTGTTGGACGGCGCTCGCGCGGACGTCGCCAAATGCGTCATCCGCGGCGGATTGACCGGCGTCCGCGGCTCGCAGCTGAACACGAACGCCGGGGTGCGCATCGTCGCCTGCAAGTTCGAACACGTGCGAGGCAACGTCGTCGTCCTGAACGCCCCGAACCTGCTCATCGAGAAATGCTCGATCAAGCGCGGTGGCGGCGGGATCAACGTGCGCGGGGACGGAGTCGTCATCCGCAACAACGTCATCGACGGTGCCGCGTCGAATTCGTCCACGCTGGCCGTTCGCAATGCCGTCGGCGTATCGATCGAAGGCAACCAAATCCGCTCGGTCGGAGGACCCGCGATCGACATCGCGGCAACCGTGACCGACGCGATCCTCGTGGCGAACGTCGTCCGCCGCTCGCACACGGCGCTCAACGGCGCGGCGTTCCTCGTCGAAGGCAACGACTGCCAACTCGTCGACTGCTTCGCGATCGACGCTGCGGGCGACGGGTTCCTCGTCACCGGCGACAGCGTGAGCCTCGAAGGCTGCCTCGCGTTGCGCTGCGGCACGGATGGGCTCGACATCGATGCGACGGCCGCCGACGCGAAGCTGGACGCCTGCGTCGCGAAACTCTGCGGCGCCGAAGGTCTCGACAACGGCGGGCCGTCGACCGTCGCGTCCAGCGACGTCGAGGTCACGGGACTCACGGTGCGGAGTCCGATTTCGAACGTCGACCCCGGGAACGGCATCGTGGTCAGCGGGAATCGGCCGCGGATCCGCAACTGCCGGTTCTTCGCGTGTGATTTCCGGTGCGTCGAGACGACCGGCGCCGATCCGGTGATCGAGGACTGCAAGTTCGTCCACTGCGGCACGGGCATCCGCATCGCGGGCTCCGGGCTCGCTCGGGTGGACGACTGCTCGTTCGAGCAGGACTTCGAGGCGATTCAGTTCGACGGACCCGGATCGGCGATCGTCGATGGGTGTTCGTTCACGAATCTGTCCGGCGACGGCGTCAACGGCGACCTCGTCGGCACGCTCGACGTCGTCGGCTGTGCGTTCAAGGACGTCGCCCTGGACTGCGTCGACGTCGCCGTCGGCGACACCGTCACCGTGCGCAAGAACACGATCCGGGACTGCAACGCGACCGTGATCGTCGTCGGCCTGTCCGCGATCGGCACGGTGAGCGGCAACAGCATCCAACGCTGTGGGACCAAGCAGTCCGTGGGGATCCTCGTCGCGTCCGCATCCGACGTGATCGTGCGCGACAACGCGCTGTCGCGGCTCGGCGGGGACGCGATCCGCATCGAGCTCGGCATCGACAACATCGAGGTGTCCGGCAACACGATCAAGGACTGCGTTCGGGACGGCATCGACGTCGGCGCGCAGGCCGTCGGGGTCGCCGTCGTCGACAACGTCGTGCGCCGCTGCCTCGCCGAGGGCATCGAGAACTCGGGGACGAACTCGACGATCACCGGCAACGACGCGAAGCAGTGTCGCCTCGACCTCGCGAACGACGGCACCGCGACGTTCACCGCCAACGTGTTCACGACCGGCGGTGAGAACGTGGCGCCCGAGATCGACTGAGGCGGCGCAGCCGCCGGACTCACCAGGTGCGCTCGGCCGTGAACGAATCGGGGGCTGCCCCCGATTCGTTCACGGCCTCTGGGCGCGTCACCGCCCGCCGACCTCGATCACCGCCGCGGCCGTCTCGATGCACCGAAAGTACGCGCCGACCGTGCCCGACTCGCGCACGCGCGGCGGCAGCCGGCTCACCGAGTCGTTGCCTTGCGGCAACAGCACGCGCGCGCCGCCGGGCTTCAGCGGCAGGATCGACAGATCGAGCGCGGCGGGCAGCGACGGCGCGATGACCGGCGGCTCGCGCTCGATCGCGAACAGAGCTTGGAACAACGGCATCACGAGCGCGTGGTCGAGCGTCGTGCGCTGCGCGACGAAGCCCCGCTCCGACACGACGCACGATGCGATCCGCGGGCGCTCGATGCGCGTGACCGGCAGCGGCGCATCCGTGACGACGAACCCGCGCGACGCGAGATGCTCGTGCAGCCGCCGCACGACGTGATCGCGCGTCTGGCCGGGGATCGTGAACGCGCGCAGCATCGCACTCGCGCGACCCGCGATGAACGCGCGATCGTCGGCGAAGCGGCGTCCGGCATCGAGCGTGACGACCTCGAGCGACGGACGCAGCGCGAGCCCACCGAGCCCGACACCTGGCAACTCGACCTCGTCGATGCGGAACGCGTCCTTCAGCGTCGCTTCGACGTCGGGCGTCGCTTCGAGCGCTTGCCCGATCAAGTCGGTGTCCGTCGGCACGTCGCCGTCGTCGTAGAAGCCCGCGACTTGGACCGAGCCGCGCTCGCTGCGCAGCGCGGCGATCTCGGTCGCGAGGACCTGCGCGGCGTTGTGCACGATGCCGCCGTACGTGCCGAGCTCCGCGGTCGGGCTGGCCACGTCGAACGTCAGCTCGACGTCGACGCAGCCGCGCGCGCCGAACGCCACGGTCGCGCGCGACGTCGGCAACGGCGTGCCCGCGAACACGCACCACAGATCCGCGGCGTGCTCGGCGGTCAGCGGGACTTCGTGCGCGAGCTCGTCCCAGTCCTCGAGTCGGTTCGCGCGATCGATCGCGACGACGAGGTTCGTCGCTGGACCGATGCCGGCGGCATCCAGCGCGTCGATCGCCGCGAGCAGCGCCGCGAGTTCGAACCTCCCGGCGACCGCCCCCTCCTCGAACCGCAGCGCGCGATCGACCGCCTCGCCGTCCTGCGGCGGGAGCACGCCTTCGACGGCTCCGCGCCCGCGATCACGCCAAAGCACACCGTCCGTCGATGGGCCGCCCCACGCGACGGGCAGCGACGCGTACGCCTGGTCTTCGGTCGACACGAGGAACCCGATCGTCCGCCGTGCATCGGGACGAGGTCGGACCGCGACGATCCAGCCCTCGCCGGCGCCGGTCGAGACTTCGAACGCTCGCTGTTGCAGCGCGCGCTCGACGACGTCGTCGTCTCCGTCGACGAACGCGACCGCGTCTCGCACCAGTCTCGGTCCATGCGCTTCGATCGCTTCGCGCGCGGCGACGACGGAGGACGGCGGCGCCGGAACCGTCGACGCGTCCTGCGCGAGCATCCATCCGACGAGCCAAGCGAGCATCACGTCAGAGCCCTCCCGATC
>JAEUIB010000099.1 GCA_016795255.1 Planctomycetota bacterium | reverse complement strand
GGGATCGGCGGAGCCTTCGGCGCGGGCGGAGCGCGATGCGCCGCCGGAGCCGGGGCCGGCGCTGCGGGAGCCGCGGCCGGAGCCGGAGCCGCCGCACGCGGTGCCGGCGCGGCGCCCGTGGTCGCGCGCTGGACGTCCTCGCGCTGCACGCGACCACGCGGCCCCGTGCCCTGGACCGTCCGCAGATCGACGCCCATCTCCCGCGCGAGCTTGCGCGTCGCCGGCGCCGCGAGGATCGGACCGTCGTTCAGGATCGGAGCGGGCGGTGCGACCGGGGCCGCCGGCGCGGGTGCCGCAGCGGGCGCGGGCGCGCTCGGCGCCGGACGCGGAGCCGCGCTCGGCGCGGACGCCGCGGGAGCGGACGGAGCCGGAGCCGCAGGCGCCGGCGCGGCAGCGGCCGGAGCGGCCGACTGCCCATTCCCCGACGCACCCTGATCGATCTCGATGATCGTCGCACCGACGAGCACCGTCGCGCCCTCGGCCGCGTTCAGCTTCGCGACGCGTCCGGTGAACGGCGACGTGATCTCGACGGTCGCCTTGTCGGTCATGACCTCGGCGATCGGCTGATCTTCCTTGACGGCGTCGCCTTCCTTGACGAGCCAGCGGACGATCTCGCCTTCGTGGATGCCTTCACCGATGTCGGGGAGCTTGAATTCCTTGATCACGATGAACCCTCGTGCGTTGTGTGTGGAACCGACGTTTCGCGATCGCGCGCCGAAGCTTCAGAAGTGGACGGCGCGCTCGACGGCCGCGAGCACGCGCTTCGCGTCGGGCATGTAGACGTGTTCGAGCGAGTACGGGAACGGCGTGTCGAAGCCCGCGACGCGCAGGATCGGCGCCTGCAGGTACTCGATCGCCTTCTCGGCGACGATCGCGGAGATCTCGCCGCCGAACGAGCAGAACCGCGGCGCTTCCTGGACGACGACCAGACGCCCGGTCTTCGCGACCGACGTCAGGATCGCTTCCTCGTCGAGCGGCAGCAGCGTCCGCAGATCGACGATCTCGACGTCCATGCCCTTCGCGGCGGCGTCCTCGGCGGCCTTCTCGCAGATCGACACCATCGCGCCGAACGTCACGATCGTGACGTCCTTGCCCGCGCGGGCGATGCGCGCCTTGCCGAGCGGCACTTCGTAGACGCCTTCCGGCACGTCCTGCTTCGTCGATCGATAGATGCGCTTCGGCTCGAGGAACAGCACCGGATCTTCGTCGCGGATCGAGCTGATCAGCAGGCCCTTCGCGTCGTACGGCGTCGACGGCACGACGACCTTCAGGCCGGGCGTGTGGCAGAAGTACGCCTCGGGCGACTGCGAGTGGTAGTGACCACCGCGGATGCCGCCGCCGTACGGCGTGCGGATGACCATCGGGCACGTGAACTCGCCGCCCGAGCGGTAGCGCATCTTCGCCGCCTCCGACACGATCTGGTCGAAGGCCGGGAAGATGAAGTCGGCGAACTGGATCTCGGGGACCGGTCGCATGCCGTAGAGCGCCATGCCGACCGCGACGCCGATGATGCCGGATTCGGCGAGCGGCGTGTCGAAGCAGCGCTCTTCGCCGTACTGCTTCGTCAGGCCTTCGGTGGCGCGGAACACGCCGCCGTTGATGCCGACGTCTTCTCCGAAGACGACCACGCGGTCGTCGTCTTGCATGATGTCCTTCAGACCTGAGTTCACGGCCTGAAGCAGCGTCATCGTGGTCATCGCGAGGGTCCGTTTCTTGACTGGCGGATGCGGGTACGTGCGGATGGAAGAGGTGCGGAACGGCGCGTCGTGAACCGACGCGTCACAGCGGGAACGCGGCGTTCTTGTCGATCTCGGCGCCGCCCTGCGCCTTCTCGAGGGCCAGCAGGCGCTCCTGCTGTTCGGCGAGGTGCGGCGGCATCGTCGCGTAGACGTCCGTGAACAACGTCGACGACGCCGGCAGCGGTACCGTCTCGGCGTGCTTGACGGCGGCGTTCACTTCGTCGATCGCCGATTCGACGACCTCCTTCTCGAACGCCTCGCTCCACATGCCGGCCTGCTTCATGAACTTCTTCAGGCGCTCGATCGGGTCTTTCTTCTGCCAGGTCTCGAGCTGTTCGTTCGGGCGATAGCGCGACGGGTCGTCGGACGACGAGTGCGGGCCGATGCGGAACGTCAGGGCTTCGATCAGCGTCGGGCCTTCGCCGGCGAGCGCGCGCGCACGCGCCTCGTTCGTCGCCTGCCAGACCGCGAGCACGTCGTTGCCGTCGACGCGGACGCCGGGCATCCCGTACGCCTTGGCCTTGATCGCGATCGAGTCGGACGCCGTCTGCTGGCCGAGCGGGCACGAGATCGCCCACTGGTTGTTCGAGCACAGGAAGATCGTCGGCGCCTTGTAGACCGCCGCGAAGTTCATGCCGGTGTGGAAGTCGTTCGATGACGTCGCACCGTCGCCGAAGTACGTGATCGAGATCGCCTTTTCCTTGCGGATCCGTTGCGCCATCGACGTGCCGACGGCCTGGACGATCTGCGTGCCGATCGGGCTCGAGACCGACACGTAGCGCTGCTTGCGGAACGCGTAGTGGACCGGCATCTGACGGCCCTTCGTCACGTCCTCGGCGTTGCCGTAGAGCTGGTGGATCATCGCCTGGATGCTGACGCCGACGGCCAGCGCGGCGCCCGGCTCGCGGTAGGACGGGTAGCACCAGTCCTTGTCGGACAGCGCGAACGCGGAACCGACCGCGCACGCCTCCTGACCGATCGACGGCACGTAGAAGCCGATGCGCCCTTGGCGCTGCAGCTTCATCGCGCGGTCGTCCAACTGTCGCGTCTGGACCATCAGCCGGTACATGCGCTGCACCTTGGCTTGGTCGAGACCCTTCGGCAGCGCGACTTTCGCGCCCTTGCCCTTCGCCGACTTCGGCTCGAGCACGCACAGCAAGTCTTCGCTCATCGGGCTCATCGGGCTCATCGGGGTCATCGGACGACGATCTCCGCTTGGGTGCCGCCGACGCGGCGTTCGCCGCGCAGCGTGCTCTCGATGAAGTGTTCGGCCGCCTTGTAGCTCGACCGCACGAGCGGTCCCGACGCGACGTAGCGGAAGCCCATCTGCTCGCCGATCACGCGCAGTCGGGCGAACGCGTCGGGCTCGACGAATTCGACGACGGGCAGATGCAGCGGCGACGGACGCAGGTATTGACCGATCGTCAGGAAGTCGACGTCGACCGCGCGCAGGTCGCGCATCGCGGCGACGAGTTCGTCTTCGGTCTCGCCGAGCCCCACCATCAGCGACGACTTCGTCGGCCGCTGCGGAGCGATGCGCTTGACGGCCGCCAGCACGTCGAGCGACGTGCGGTACGACGCGCGCCGGTCGCGCGCGATCGGCGACAACCGTTCGACGACTTCGAGGTTGTGGGCGAACACGTCGGGCTCGCTCGCGAGCAACGTGCGCAGTGCGCCGTCGTCGCCGCGGAAGTCACCGGTCAGCACCTCGACGAGGACGTTCGCGTCGTGCGTGCGGATCGCGCGCACGGTCGCCGCGTAGTGCGCCGCCCCGCCGTCGGCGAGGTCGTCGCGATCGACGGTCGTCAGCACGACGTAGCGCAACTTCAGCGCGCCGACGGCCGCGGCGACCTTCTCGGGTTCGCCGGCGTCGACGACGCCCTTCGGGTTGCCGGTCTTGACCGCGCAGAACGCGCAGGCCCGCGTGCAGGTGTCGCCGAGCAACATGAACGTGGCCGTGCCGCCGCGCCAGCACTCGCCGAGGTTCGGGCACCGCGCCTCTTCGCAGACCGTATGCAAGCCCCGTTCGCGCAACGTCTCCTTGATGTGGACGTAGTTCTCGCCGCCGGGAGCCTGGACGCGGATCCAGGACGGCTTCTTGCCTTGCGGCTGGTCGAGGTTGGCGCGACTTCGCACCACGGCGCTCCCGAACGAGGACAGGACCGGGGATCTAACCAGATCGCCCGCGGCGACTCCACCGGCAAGGTCCCCCCCACGGTGGGCACGATTTGTCGCAGGCTGTCCCCGTCGACGAAAACAGGCAGCGGGGACTGGCCCCGCCGCCTGCATTCGGTCGGCTCCGGTTTTACCGTGCCGGTCGTTTCAGCCCTTCGCGACCGCGTCCTTGCGCTTCAGCTCGAGGAGTTTCTTCTCCTCGGCGGCGAGCGCGCTGGACTCGGCCTCGAGCTTCTCGCGACGTTCCGCGATCTCGCGCTTGGCGGAGGTCGAGGTGTCACGCTCGGCTTTCTGATCGAGTGCCTTCTTCAGGCCTTCCAACTTGTCGATGCCGGTCAGCACCTTCTGGTAGTCCTTGACCCAGCGGTCGAACGAGAAGGCGAACTCGTCGTGGAGCGCGCGCTTCATCAGATCCGACAACTTGGTCGGGGACACCTTGCCCTCGAGCTTCCCGATCAGCTCGCCTTGCGACGAGAAGACCATGAAGCGCGGCCGAGCCGGGCCCTCGAAGAACTTCCAGTACGGATGGTCCTGCGTCATCTCGTCGGCGTTCGCCTTCACCGCGGTGAACAGCTTCGCCGACAGCGCGACGCGCTCGTCCTTCAACGTCGTCGTGTCGATGTTCTCCTTGTCCGTCTTCGACTCCGCGCGGGCGGACTCGAGATAGACGAGGATCGGTCGCTCGTACTGACGCAGAGAAGGATCCAACACCCCTCGTACGTTGGACATGTCCGTGACTTCGGCTGCACCTTTCCCGGTGGTGACCGTCGGACTCGCGAGCTTTCCCCACTCGATCGTGAGCTTCGCCAAACTGGCGGAGCTGCGGCCTCCGCCGCCTCAGCCTGCGTTCGCGCCCGGCACCAGCGTGGCCCCGCTGGCGACGGTGATCGCGAGCGACGCGACGACGAG
>JAEUIB010000093.1 GCA_016795255.1 Planctomycetota bacterium | reverse complement strand
CGAAATCGCGATAGACGCCCGGCTTGATCAGGATCGTGTCGCCGGCGCCAGCGATCGCCACCGCACCGCTGATCGAGTTCAGCGCGCCGGTCGGCGACACGACGTGGGTCGCGCCGTGGGCGCACAACGTGATTCCGAACGACGCCATTCCCAGCGCGAACGAACGCTTCATCGGATCCTCCGTGATCGGACGATCCCAGGTTTACCACGCCACGGGGAACGGGCCAGTGCGCGAGGACTCGCGGCCGCGAAACCGCCGACGAACGGCTCCTCCCGGGGATTTCCGGTGTCGCCGCGACGCATCGATCACGTGGACCTCGATGGAGGTCGTCCATGTCCATGCGAATGCTCGCGATCCGGGTCGCTCTCGTGACCACCGCCCTCGCCGCAAATGCCGACGCCGCAGTGATCAAGGTCAGCAAGAGCGGCGCGCTGTCGACGATCCAGGCCGGGATCGACGCCGCGGCCGCCGGCGACGTCGTCCAAGTCGGCCCAGGGGTCTATTTCGAGACCCTGACGATCGACGCGACGCGCGTCGGCCTGACGCTGAAGGCCAAGGGCAAGGTCGTCGTCGACGCGCTCGGACCGCTCGGAGTCGGCCTCGGACCGGCCATCACCGTCGAGGCCGCGAACGTCCGCATCCAAGGGTTCACGATCCGCCACGCGATCAGCACGGGCAACACCGACGGCATCGGGATCCTGGCGCAGGGCGCGAACCTGCGCGCCGAGAAGTGCCGGATCTCCAATTGCGAGGACTTCGGGATCTCGGTGCTCGCGCCGGGCGCGACGCTGTCCCGCTGCGTCCTGCGGTCGATGCCGGTCGCGATCCTCGTGAATGGCGGCGACGGTTCGCTCGTCGACCGCTGCACCGTCCGCGGCGTCGAGGCGGCGCTGCTGGTCGCCGCAGGGGCCGGGGTCGAAGTCGATCGGTTCGACGTCCGCCAGTGCGACGGCACCGCGATCGACGTCAACACGACGAATGCGGCCGGCTTCGTCGTCCGCGACTCGAAGTTCGAGTGCGTCGAGGAGACCTGCATCGACCTCGGCGGCGCGGACGCGGTCGTCGACGGCAATCGATTCCGCGCCGTCGGCGGAGCCGTCCTCGTCGTCGGCGACGACGCGATCGTCCGCGACAATCTCGCGGAGTTCGTCACGACGTTCGGCGCCGCGATCGTCGTGGACGGTGCGGACCGGGCCCGGATCGAAGACAACGTGATCCGCGACTGCGCGACGGCCGCGATCCTGCTCGACTCGAGCAGCACGACCGCCACGCTCGCCGACAACGTCGTGCTGCGCGCCGGCGACGAACTCTTCGTCGCGTACCAGGTCTTCGGCACCAACCACGTGCTCGAGCGCGAACGCGTGTCGTTCGCCGGCGGCGACGCGTTCCGCATCGACGGGACCGACCACGAGTTGTTCGACTGCGTCGCGCTCGATGCCGCCGTCGACGGCTTCGACATCCTCGCCAACGCGACGCTGGTGACGCTCGACGCGTGCGTCGCGCGCCGCTGCGCGGCCGAAGGCATCGAGAACTCGGGCGCGACGACGGCCCTGCTCGACTGCCAGGCATTCGACAACCGCATCGACTTCGCGAACGACGGCACGCTGTTCATCACGGAACTCGCATTCACCACCGGCGGCGCCGCGACCGCGCCGCAGATCGACTGAACGGGACGCGGAGACGACCATGACCATCGTTCGAACGACGCTCGCTCTCACGCTCGCCTTCGCCACGTCGACGACGGCGCTCGCCAAGGTCGTCACGGTGTCGACCGCCGGCCCCTTGACGACGATCCAAGCCGGTGTCGACGCGGCCGCCGCGGGAGACGTCGTGCGCGTCCTCGCCGGCGTCTACTCCGGCAAGGTCAACATCCCGTCGTCGAAGCCCGGCCTCGTGCTGCAGGGCAAGGGCAAGGTGATCCTCGACGCGCGCGCCGCCGACGGCGGAGGCCTCGGCGCGGGAATCAACGTCGACGCCGCCGACGCGGTCGTGAAAGGCATCACCGTGCGCAACCCGGCGCAGTTCGCGTCGTCGACGGGCGACGGCTTCCTCGTGACCGCCGCCCGGGTCGTGATCACGAACTGCCGCGTCGTCCATCCGCAACAGGACGGCTTCGACGTCCGCGCCGACGACGTCGTCATCCAGAAATGCACCGTGGCCTCCGGCGATCACGGCATCCGGATCAGCGGCGGCTCCCGCGTCCGCGCGTTCAAGTGCGTGCTGCAGCAACAGAGCGTCGCCGGCGTGAAGCTGGACGACGCACCCGACGTCGTGCTCGATCGACTGACGCTCGTCGATGGTCGGATCGACGGCATCCGGACGTTCAATCCGGTCGATCGCGTGACCGTGACGCGATGCACGATCCGCTGCAGCGACACGGCGATCCAGATCCTCGGGAACGAGGCGGTCGTGACGTCGAACAAGATCCTGCTGGCCGAAGCCGGAGTCGTCGTCCTCGGAGCTCAGGCGGTCGTCGCCGGCAATCGATTCGAGTCGCTGGTCACCGTGGGACGCGGCGCGATCGAGATCAGCGGCGCCAACGGGCTCGTCGAGAACAACGTCTGCCGCGATTCGAACTCGAACGCCGTCCGCGTGCTCGGCGCCGGGAACGCGATCACGCTGCGGAACAACGTCGCGCTGCGCAGCGGCGGCCCTTCGCAAGCCTGCTTCCGCGTCGAAGGCACCGCGACGTCGATCGACCGCTGTCGCGCGATCGACGCGATCGGCGACGGGTTCTCGCTCGCCGCGACGGGCACGACGTTGACCGAGTGCGTCGCGACGCGGAGCGCCCGCGACGGATTCAACGTCAGCGTGTTCGCGAACTCGGCGACCCTGGAGCGCTGCGTCGCGACCCAATGCGACGGCGAGGGGTTCGGGAACAGCGGCACGGGGACGACGCTGACGAAGTGCGTCGCGAAGCAGAATCGCATCGACGTCGCCAACGACGGCACGCTGACGCTCATCGCGACGAAGTTCACGACCGGTGGGGATCAGACGCCGCCCGAGGTCGACTGAAGTCCAGCGGATCCGCCGATCAGTGCAGAGCGGCGACGTCGTACGCGACGATCCGCGCGTTCGGGAAGCCGATCCCGACGACGAGCTTCGTCCCGACGAGCGTCGGCGGCGACAACTTCTCGACCCCGTCGACGACCGACTGTCGCAGCAGCGCGCCGTCCGCCGCGTCGAACACGGACAGCGTCGCGGCATGGTGCAGTTCGGTCGATCCGGGCGGCTCGACCCATTGCCGCCGCGCGGCGGCGAACACGATGCCGTCGTGCACGACCAAGCCGGCGTCGAAACCGGACGGCGTGCCCGTCGACCACGACGGCATCCCGTGCTCGATCGAGCGGGCCGAGACTCCGGACGACCCGATGCCGTAGAGCACGTCGCCGACGACCTGCGCGTCGTCGAACCAGGCGCGTTCCTGGGTCCACGACTCGACCCCGGTTCGCGCATCGACGCGCCAAATCCGGCAGTCCTCGGCCGACCGGCCGCTCTCCGACACGAACAGCGCGTCGCCACTGGCGGCGAAGGCGACCCACGCCTCACCACCGATCGGATGGGTCCAGCGCTGCTCTCCGGTCTTCGCGTCGACGGCGATCAGAAGACGATGACGACGTCCGAGCCGATCACGCACGCCGACTCGGCGCGTCGCTCGCCATCGAAGATCCACGCCGGCTCGGGAAGCTCTCCGAGTCGAGGCACCTCGGGAGTCGGGGTCACGGCGCACGCCGACAACGCAACGAGCAGGACGGATCCAACCGGACGGAACATCGATCCTCCAGGTGACGAATGCTGCGTCCTTCGGACGTGGCGGGTCCGAGACCGTAGCGACCTGCGCACGATCGCGCAGCAGCCGGGCGATCGGCCTCGGCGAGCCGCACCAATCGCCATGGAACGTCGGGCAACCCTCCCCACGCAGAACGCGGGGTGAAGCGTGCTGCGCTCGAACCATCGCGGACTGCGATGCCTCGAGCGACGCGCGTTCGTGCCCAGCGTCGCCCGGGTTCCGCACGCGGCACGCGGAATGCGCCGGACGGGTGAAGGCGTTCAGTTCGCGGAGGAACCCATGCGCATCCATTCGATGAGTGCGTTCGTCGCCGTTGCTCTGGTCGGCATCGCCGCAGTCCGCGCCGACGCCGCCACGATCGTCGTCAAGAAGGGCACGATGGTGTCGACGATCCAGGCCGGCATCGACCTCGCCGGGCCAGGCGATCTCGTGCGCGTGATGCCCGGCGTCTACGAAGAGTCCGTCACGATCCCCGGGTTCAAGCCGGGCCTTCGTGTCGAAGCCAAGGGCAAGGTCATCGTCGACGTCCGTTCGGCGAGCGGCGGCCCGATCGGCGCCGGCTTCACGATCTACGCGCCGACGGCGCAACTGCGCGGCTTCACGATTCGACACGCGCTGATGGCGGGCGGTATGACGACCGGCCACGGCATCTACGGTCTCGGCCCGGGGATCGTGATCTCGCGATGCACGGTGCTGAACTCGGGCGACTGCGGGATCCGCATCGAAGGATCGAGCGCGACGATCGATCGCTGCGTCGTACGCAGGAGCGCGATCACGGGCATCCTCGTCAACGGCAACGTGCCGTCCGTCACGCGCTGCGTGGTCGACGGCGCTGGGACGGGCATCGCGGCGTTCGGCACCGATGCGGTGATCGCGAACAACGTGGTGCGCCACATCCGCGCCGACGTCGGCATCGGAGTCAACGGCTCGAGCGCGACGATCCAGAAGAACGTCGTCGAGGACGCACACG
>JAEUIB010000003.1 GCA_016795255.1 Planctomycetota bacterium | reverse complement strand
GCACGTAGTTCGACCCGATGAATCCCGCACCGCCGGTGACCAGCATCGTCCGCATCGTTGTTCTCCGCCGTCAGGCGCGCAGGCGCTCACCGAGGTATTCGCGCAATCCGTCCTGCCACCGCGGCATCGGATCGCCGATCGTCAACTCGAGCATGCGATTGCGCAACACCGAGTACGCCGGCCGCGGAGCCGGTCGATCCAATTGGGAACTGGGCTGCGGCAGCAGCGAGTTCGGATGGACTCCGGCGACCGCGAAGATCTCCGCCGCGAACTCGAACCACGACGCCTGGCCGTTGCCGGAACAGTGGTACGTGCCGAATCCGGCGTCCCGGGTCAGGATCGCGACGATCCCGCGCGCGACGTCGCGCGCGAACGTCGGACATCCGACCTGGTCGTCGACGACCTTCAGGTCCTTGCCCTGACGCGCCAGGTTCAACATCGTGTCGACGAAGTTCTTGCCGTGGTGTCCGTACACCCACTGCGTGCGGACGATCCAGAAGCGTCCCGCCGAATGCTCGCGGACGAATCGCTCGCCGGCGAGCTTCGAGCGGCCGTAGTGCGACGCCGGACCGACCGCGTCGTCCTCGACGTACGGCGTCGTCTTGCCGACGCCCGGGAACACGTAGTCGGTCGACACCTGCAGCACCGGGATGCCGGCGTCGGCGCACGCGATCGCCGCGTTGCGCGGACCGAGCGCGTTGACGCGATGGGCCTTGTCCGGTTCGCGCTCGCAGCCGTCGACGTCCGTCCACGCGCCGACCGACAGGAATGCCGTCGGCCGGTGGGTCTGGACCGCAGCCTTCACGGCGCCGAAGTCGGCGACGTCGAGATCGGCGTGCGACAGCGCGACGACGTCGTGGTCCTGCCCGAGCAGGCGCGCGAGTTCGCGCCCCACCATGCCCGAGGCTCCGGTGATCAGGTATCGCCCGCGCATCGCTTCCGACTCAATCGGCGTGATTCGCGCCGCCCTTACGGACGAGCTCGGACGCGTGGACCAGCGACTCGAACGTGCCGGCGTCGGTCCACCAGCCGTCGAGGATGTCGTAGGTCAGTTGGCCGCGCTCGATGTACGCGTTGTTGACGTCGGTGATCTCGAGCTCGCCGCGGTTCGACGGCTTCAGCGTCTTGATGATGTCGAACACCTGGCGGTCGTACATGTAGATGCCGATCACCGCGAGGTCGGACTCCGGCTGCTTCGGCTTCTCGACGATCTTGACCACGCGATCGCCTTGCAGCGACGCGACACCGAAGCGCTCGGGATCGTGGACCTTCTTCAGCAGGATGCGCGCGCCGCGCTCGACCTTGTCGAACGACGTGACCGCCGCGCGGATGTTCTTCTCGATGATGTTGTCGCCGAGCACGACGCAGATCTTGTCGTTGCCCGACCACTGTTCCGCGAGGCGCAACGCCTCGGCGATGCCGCCCTCGCCGACCTGGTACGCGTAGTTCAGGCTGTTCAACCCGAACTCGCGGCCGTTCCCGAGCAGGCGCAGGAAGTCGCCCGCGCTGTTGCCGCCGGTCACGAGCAGCACGTCCTTGATGCCGGCCGTGACGAGGCACTCGATCGGGAAGAAGACCATCGGCTTGTTGTAGACCGGCAGCAGGTGCTTGTTCGTCACCTTGGTCAGCGGCGCCAGCCGCGATCCCAACCCACCGGCGAGGATGACACCCTTCACGACGCGACCTCCTTGCGAACGCTCTCGACCGTTTTGAGGATGCCGTCCTCGAGCGCGATCCTGGATTCGAACCCGAGCCACTCACGCGCCCGACCGACGTCGGCCACGGAATGGCGAACCTCGCCCGCTCGAGCCGGCTTGCGCTCGGGTTCGATGCGGAGAGAGTCGCCACCGACCGCGGCGCGGACGGTTTCGAACAGACGGTTCACGGACACCTGACGGCCGGTCGCCACGTTGACGACCGCGCCTTTGCGCACGTCGCGCTCGGCGGCCAGCAGGTTCGCGCGGACCACGTCTTCGACGAAGACGAAGTCCCGTGTCTGTTCGCCGTCGCCGAAGATCACGGGTCTCTGGCCCTCGAGAAGCGTGGCGATGAATCTCGAGATGACGCCGGAGTACGGCGACGACGGGTCTTGGCGGGGACCGTACACGTTGAAATATCGCAGCGCCACGGTGTGCAGGCCGAAACTCTGGGCGAACGCCGCGAGGTAGTGTTCCGACGCCAATTTCTGCGCCGCGTAGGGCGACGGCGGGTCGGGAAGCATCGTCTCGCGCTTCGGCAATTCGGGGTCGTTGCCGTACGCCGCCGACGACGCGGCGAACACGAACCGCGACACGCGCGCCGACACGGCGGCGGTCAGCAGTTGGACCGTCGAGTCGAGGTTCGCGCGGTGCGACGCGAGCGGATGGTCGACCGAGCGCTGGACCGACGCGATCGCCGCTTCGTGGAACACGACGTCCACGCCGGCGACCGCGCGCGCGACGACGCTCGGATCCGCGGCGTCACCGACCAGCACGTCGACGCGGTCGACGACCGCATCGAGGTTCTTGCGCTTGCCCGACGAGAAGTCGTCGAGCACGCGCACGCGATCCCCGCGCTCGAGCAACGCCGCGACGAGGTGCGAACCGATGAAGCCGGCGCCGCCGACGACCAGCGCGTGACGCGTCACGACGCGCCCCCTCGCCCCGTGCGGGCGTCGATGCGCCGTTCGAGGTCCTCGGCGATCCGATCGGCGGCGCGACCGTCCCACGCCGGCGGCGTGCCGATCGCGGACTTCTCGACGGCGAGCATCTTCTCCGCGGCGGCGAGGATCGCCGGCCGCGAACCGCCGCACAGCACGTTGCCGCCCATCTCGAGCGTCGACGGTCGCTCGGTGTTCTCGCGCAGCGTGACGCACGGCACCTTCAGCACCGTGGTCTCCTCCTGGACTCCGCCCGAATCCGTCAGCACCAACGCGGCTTGGTCGACCAGTCCGAGGAAGTCGAGGTAGCCCTGCGGCGGCACGAGCTTGATCCGCACTTCGCGCTCGAGTGCGTCCAGCAGCCCGAACTCCGCGAGCCTCGCGCGCGTGCGCGGGTGGATCGGCCAGACCACCGGGAGCCGCCGCGCGAGCGTCGAGATCGCGCCGACGATCTCGGACAGCGGCGCTTTCGCGTCGACGTTGCTCGGACGATGCAGCGTGACGATCGCGTACGCGGCGTCGGCGACGCCGAACTCGGCGCGTCGCGCGTCGCCGTGCGCGCGGGCGCGCACGCGGTGCTCGAGCAGCGTGTCGATCATCGTGTTGCCGACCAGTTCGCAGTCGTCCTTGCGCTTGCCTTCGTGCGCGAGGTGCTGCATGCCCGACGCCTCGGTCACGTAGCAGACGTCGGCGAGCTGGTCGGTGCAGATGCGGTTCAACTCTTCGGGCATCGCCCGATCGAACGAGCGCAGCCCGGACTCGACGTGCGCCAGCAGGATGCCGGCCTTCGCCGCGACCAGCGCGCACGCGATCGTCGAGTTGACGTCCCCGACGACGACGACCGCGGCCGGCGGCGTGGCCTCGCGCGCGAGCGCCGCTTCGAACCGCACCATCACTTCCGCGGTCTGCTGCGCGTGCGAGCCCGAGCCGACCTCGAGGTTGACGGCCGGCTTCGGCATGCCGAGATCGCGGAAGAACAAGTCCGACATGCGCTCGTCGTAGTGCTGGCCGGTGTGCAACAGGATCGGCTCGACCCGGCCGCGCTTCTCGAGCGCACGCAGGACCGGCGCGGCCTTCATGAAGTTCGGCCTCGCACCGACGACGACGATGACGCGCGGCTTCGTCATCCGCGGTTCGATCCCTGCGCGCGGTACCACGCGACGAACTTCGTCACGCCGACGTCGATCGGCGTCTGCGGCGCGTACCCGAGATCCGTCTGCGCGCGCGTGATGTCCGCGTACGTGATCGGCACGTCGCCGGGCTGGTCGGGCAGTCGGTTCAGCACGGCCGCCTTGCCGAGGTTCTTCTCGATCAGTTCGACCAGCTCCTTCAGCGACGTCGTCTTGTGGCCGCCGAGGTTGTAGATCGCGAAGCCGTTCGCGCGGTCGAGCGCTCGCACGATGCCGTCGACGATGTCGTCGACGTACGTGTAGTCGCGGCGCGACGAGCCGTCGCCGAAGAACGGCACCGGCTTGCCTTGGTCGATCAGCCGTGTGAATTGGTGGATCGCCATCTCGGGGCGCTGCCGCGGTCCGTAGACCGTGAAGAAGCGCAGGCACGCGATCGTGAAACCGAACAGATGGTGATAGGCGTGCGCGAGCACCTCACCGGCGCGCTTCGTCGCCGCGTACGGCGACACCGGGCGATCGGCGACCTGGTTCTCGCGGAACGGCACCTCGGTGCTGCCACCGTACACCGACGACGACGAGCCGAACATCATGCGTTTGCAGCCGTGCGCGCGCATCGCTTCGAACAGGCGCATCGAGCCGGTCAGGTTGATGTCCGTGTACAGCATCGGATCCTGGATCGACGGCCGCACGCCGGCCATCGCCGCCAGGTGGATCACGGCGTCGAAGCGATGATCGCCGAACAGCTGCGTCAGCTTGCCGGCGTCGCGGATGTCGCCTTCGACGAACGTGAAGTTCGGACGGTCCGTCAGTCCGCGGAGGTTCGCGCGCTTGATCGCCGGGTCGTAGAACGGCTGGAAGTTGTCGAGCCCGACGACGACGTCGCCACGAGCCGTCAGCACTTCGCACAGCGTCGAGCCGATGAATCCCGCGGCTCCGGTCACCAACACCTTCTGCATGACTCGCTTCCTTCGCGTCTTGGTCGAGACCGGATCACAGCAGCACGACGTCGCCGCGATCCCGCACGGCGGCGGTCGCGTTGCGGGTGTCGACGACGATCGGCGCCGTCGTGACGATGCGCGCCCAGTCGAAGCACGAGTGATCGGTGACGATCACCGCGCAGTCGGAGGATCGCAGTCGCGCGTCGTCGAGCGCGACCGACCGCAGCGGCAGTCCTTCGTGCTCGAGCGATTCGATGTACGGGTCGTGGTAGTCGACGTCGGCGCCGAGATCGCGCAACTGCTTGATCACGTCGATCGCCGGTGACTCGCGGACGTCGTCGATGTCCTTCTTGTACGCCGCGCCGAGCACCAGCACGCGCGACCCGTTCACCGCCTTCTTCTTGCGGTTCAACGCCGCGGCGACCTTCGACACGACGTACGCCGGCATCGAGCGGTTCACTTCCTCCGCGATCTCGATGAAGCGCGCGCGGTAGTCGAGGCTGCGCATCTTCCACGACAGGTAGAGCGGGTCGATCGGCAGGCAGTGGCCGCCGAGCCCGGGCCCGGGGAAGAACGGCATGAACCCGAACGGCTTCGTCGACGCGGCCTGGATCACTTCGAAGATCGGGATCTTCAGGCGGTCGCAGATGATCGCCATCTCGTTGACGAGCCCGATGTTGACCGAGCGGAACGTGTTCTCGAGCATCTTCGCCATCTCGGCGGCCCGCGCGCTCGACACGCGGACGACGCGATCGACGACCGCGCCGTAACACGCCGCGGCGGCTTCGGTGCACGCGGCCGTCACGCCGCCGACGACCTTCGGCGTCGTCTTCAGCGTGAAGTCCTTGCGACCCGGATCGATCCGCTCGGGCGAGAACGCGAGGAAGTAATCGCGGCCCGGCTTCAAGCCGGTGCGCGCGAGCTGCGGCTCGACGGCTTCGTCGGTCGTGCCGGGGTACGTCGTGCTCTCGTACGAGATCACCTGGCCGCGGCGCAGATGGCGCTGGATCGATTCGGTGACGCTCATGACCGCCGACAGGTCCGGTTCACGGAACTTCGACAACGGCGTCGGGACGCAGACCGACACGAAGTCGGCGTCGGCGAGCACGGCCGGATCGCGACTCGCGCGCAGCGTCTTGTTGGCGACCGCCGCGGCGATCTCCGCGGTCGGCACGTCGGGGATGTACGACGTCCCGGCCTCGATCGCGGCGACCTTGCGCGCGTCGAGGTCGAGGCCGACCACCGGGAACCCGCACGTCGCGAAACGCGCGGCGAGCGGCAAGCCGACGTAGCCGAGCCCGACGACGGCCACGCGCAGTTCGCGTCGTGCCACCTTGGTCGTGATCGCTTCGAGCATCGATCGGGACGCGTCCGTCATCACTCCACCGTCACGCTCTTCGCGAGATTGCGAGGTTTGTCGATGTCGCAGCCGCGGAGGTCCGCGACCCAGTACGCGAGCCGCTGCAGCGGCACGACGTTGACGATCGGCGACAGGTCCTCGTCGACGACGGGGACCGGCAGCACGAAGTCCGCGATCTTGCGGACCGCGGCGTCGTCGGCGGCGGCGACCGCCACGATGCGACCGCCGCGCGCTTTCACTTCCTGCATGTTCGACAGGACTTTCTCGTGCACGCGTCCCGGCGTCGCGACGACGACGACCGGCATGTTGGCGTCGATCAGCGCGATCGGACCGTGCTTCATCTCGCCGGCGGGATAGCCCTCGGCGTGGATGTACGAGATCTCCTTCAGCTTCAGCGCGCCTTCCAGCGCGACCGGATAGTTGACGCCGCGACCGAGGAACAGGAAGTCCTGCGCGCGCGCGAACAGCTCGGCCGCCTTGGCGACCTCTTCGCCGCGCGACAAGCACTCTTCGAGCTTGAAGCGCAGCACGCGCAGATCCTCGACCGCCTTCGCTTCACGCTCGCGGTCGAGCCGGCCGCGCGCGCGGGCGAGCACCCACGACAACACCTGCAGCGCGACGAGCTGCGTCGTGAACGCCTTCGTCGACGCCACGCCGATCTCCGGACCGGCGTCGGTCAGCACGACGCCGTCGGAGTCGCGGACCAGCGACGAGCCTTGCACGTTGACGATCGACAGCACCTTCGCGCCGCGCGCGCGGGCCTCGCGGATCGCGGCCAGCGTGTCGAGCGTTTCGCCCGATTGCGAGATCGCGAGCACGAGGTGGTTCTTCGACAGCACGGCGTCGCGGTAGCGGAACTCGGACGCGTAGTCGACGTCGACCGGGATGCCGGCGCGCTTCTCGATCAGGAACTTGCCGACCAGGCCGGCGTGCCACGACGTGCCGCACGCGGTGATCGAGATGCGATCGACGTTCGCGAGCCACGGCTCGAGCGCGGCGGCGTCGGGCAGCACGAAGCGCGCCTTGCCCGACGATTCGTCGAGATGCCGTTGCAGCGTCTTCGCGACGACCGCGGGCTGCTCGTCGATCTCCTTCAGCATGTAGTGGCGATAGCCGCCCTTCGCCGCGGCCTCCGCGTCCCATTCGACGCGGCTGATCTGCAGCGGCTTGTCGGCGCCGTTCTCGTCGAGCACGCGCACGCGGTCCGGCGTCAGTTCGACGACGTCGCCGTTCGCGAGGTAGACGACGTCGCGCGTCAGCGCGAGCAAGGCCGACACGTCGGACGCGAGGTAGTTCTCGCCCTTGCCGAGTCCGACGACGAGCGGCGAGTCGCGTCGCGCACCGACGATGCGGCCGGGCTGCGTGCGGTCGATGACGACGAACGCGTACGTGCCGCGCACCTCTTGGATCGCGAGCCGCACCGCGTCGAGCAGGTCGTGCGTCTTCTGGTGCTCTTGCACGAGGTGCGGGAACACTTCCGAGTCGGTCTCGGAATGGAAGACGTGGCCCTTTGCCTTCAGCCGTTCGCGCAGGACCTCGTGGTTCTCGATGATGCCGTTGTGGATCACCGCGAGGTTGCCGCTGCCGTCGCTGTGCGGGTGTGCGTTCTTCTCCGACGGCGCGCCGTGCGTCGCCCAACGCGTGTGACCGATCCCGGTGTGCCCGTCGACGCCGCTCGCCTTCACCTGACCGGCGAGGTTGTCGATGCGCCCCTCACGACGGACGACGACCAACGAGCCGTCGCGGATCACCGCGAGGCCCGCCGAGTCGTAGCCGCGATATTCGAGCTGGCGCAGTCCGCCGAGGATCAGATCGGCGACGTCGCGCCGTGCCGCACAGCCGATGATGCCGCACATCGGTCGAACTCCGGGTTGTTCCGACGCGCCAGGGCGGCGATCGCTCGCCGACCGCGGGCGCTGCGGTCACTTGCCGTTCTTCTTGGCCGCGAGCTGCTTCGCCACGGCCTTCTTGAAGTACTCGAGGGTCATCCGCAGGCCGTCCTCGAGGGACACCTTCGGCTCCCAGCCGAGCACCTTGCGCGCCTTCGTGATGTCCGGCTGGCGCACCTTGGGATCGTCGACCGGCAGCGGCTTGCAGACGACCTGGCTCGTCGAACCGCACAGCTTGATCACGCGCTCCGCGGCTTCGCGGATCGTGATCTCGTGCGGGTTGCCGATGTTGACCGGCAGCACTTCCTCCGACCGCGACAGGCGCACGATGCCGTCGATGAGGTCGGACACGAAGCAGAACGAACGCGTCTGCGTGCCGTCGCCGAACACCGTCACCGGCTCGTTCGTCAGCGCCTGCTGGAAGAACGCCGGCAGCGCGCGACCGTCGCGCAAGCGCATGCGCGGGCCGTACGTGTTGAAGATGCGGACGATGCGCGTCTTGACGCCGTGATAGCGGTGGTACGCCATCGTCATCGCCTCGGCGAAGCGCTTGGCCTCGTCGTAGACGCCGCGCGGACCGACCGGGTTGACGTTCCCCCAGTAGTCCTCCTTCTGCGGATGGACGAGCGGGTCGCCGTAGCACTCCGACGTCGACGCCAGCAGGAACGTCGCGTTCTTCGCCTTCGCGAGGCCGAGCGCCTTGTGCGTGCCGAGCGATCCGACCTTCAGCGTCTGGATCGGGAACTCGAGGTAGTCGATCGGGCTCGCCGGCGACGCGAAGTGGAAGATGTAGTCGATCGGGCCTTCGACGTGGATGAACTCGGTGACGTCGTACTTGATGAACTTGAAGTTCGGATTCGCGAACAGGTGCTCGATGTTCGACAGATCTCCGGTCAGGAGATTGTCCATCGCGATCACCTGCAGGCCGTCGGCGAGCAGGCGATCACACAAATGGGAACCCAGGAAGCCTGCGCCACCGGTGACCAACGCTCTCTGCATGACTCGTCCACTCCGTTTCGGCGTCGCGGCACGCGCGACGGCCGATCAATCGTCGTCGGAACTACGTTCGATCCTCGGGCGGCGCACCAGCACGCGCTGCCCCGTCAACACGATCTTCGCACCGCCGACTTCGGCGGTGCCTTCGCCGGCCAGGGACAACTGCCCGGCCGCTTCGCCACGTTCGACGCCGGCTTCGGCGCGCACGACCATGCCCTCCCAGACGTCCGCGCGGACGCCCGATTCGGCGATCGCTTCGTCGGTGCGGGTGATCGGGATCTCGACCGTCTCGCCGGCCCGCAACACCGCGACATCGCGCAGGTGCGTGCTGCCGCTGACCTCGAGGTCGAGCGGGCCGCCGTTGCGGATGACGTAGCGGCGATCGAGTTCGTCGCGCGCCACACGCAGCCAGGTCCCGGCAGCGTCGAGCGTGGTGCCGTCGTCGAGGACGACGCGCAAGCCCGAATCGCGCGCGGAGACGACCAGTCGATGCAGTTGTTCGAAGCGCATCTCGGTCCGGCCGTCGGCGCCGCGCTCGAGCGCGAACTGCGTCGCGCCGAACATGCGGACCGTCGACAGGTCTTCGGTCAGCGTGATCTCGCTGATGCCGGCGTCGCCTTGACGTGCGCCGTCCCCGCTCATCAGGTCCGCGAACTTGTTCCAGTGGAACAGCATGCGCTCGGAGCGCGCTTCGCCGTTCAGCTTCGCGACCGGATCCGCGATGCGCGCGAGCTTCGCGACGGCGACGTCGGCGTTCGCGACGACGGTCTCGTCGGCATCGTCCGGTGCTTCCGCGTCGGCGGCCGCATCGATCCGCTCGGGTGCTGCGGGTGCGGCGGACGCACGACCCCCGCGATCCTGCGGCGACGGCAGGAGCACGGCGATCAACATCAGGGCTGCGGCGCTCACCATGGCGGCGCGATCTCCGGTGCGGTCGCGAACCTCGAAAAAGCCGAAGGGGGACCCGAGGTCCCCCCACTTTCGGCCCGATCGTGGGCGAAAGGTTACAGGAGTTGTCGGAGGCCGTGAAAAGAGTTGGAAAAGAGTCCTGGGATTGGACCCAATCCCGCTCCCCGATTCACGTTGGCGACGATTCCGGACGCCGAACACAGAGGCCGAGGACGTCGTGCATCGGGCGGCGACTGCCGCCGCCTCGGACAACTTGTCGATCAGCGCGCCGCGAAGAACGTCGTGTCCATGAACGACGTGTCGACGTCGCCCGAGCGGAATCGTGGGTGCCGCATGATCTCGCGCTGCAGCGGGATCGTGGTCTTGACGCCCTCGACGATGTACTCGTCGAGCGCGCGCGCCATGCGGTCGAGCGCTTCCTCGCGCGTCTCGCCCCAGACCAGCAGCTTGCCGATCAGCGAGTCGTAGTAGCGCGGGATCTCGTAGCCGGCGAACGCGTGCGACTCGAGGCGGACGTGCGGGCCGCCCGGCGCGTAGTACGCGCGGATCTTGCCGGGGCACGGCCGGAAATTGTCGGCCGGATCCTCGGCGTTGATGCGGCACTCGATCGCGTGGCCGCGCAACTTGACGTCCTTCTGCTTCAGGTCCAGCCGCTCGCCGTACGCGATGCGGATCTGTTCCTTGACGATGTCGACGCCCGTCACGAGTTCGGTCACCGGGTGCTCGACCTGGACGCGCGCGTTCACTTCCATGAAGTAGAAGTTGCGGTCCTTGTCGACCAGGAACTCGACGGTGCCCGCGTTGACGTAGCCCGCGGCCTTGCACAGCTTCTTCGCGCACTCGCCCATCTTCTGGCGCAGGTCCTCGTCGAGCACCGGCGACGGTGATTCCTCGACGATCTTCTGGTGCCGGCGCTGCAGCGAGCAGTCGCGCTCACCGAGATGGATCAGGTTGCCGTGCGAGTCGCCGAGGATCTGGATCTCGACGTGGCGCGGCTTCTCGATCAGCTTCTCGAGGTAGACCGACGAATCGCCGAACGCCGCTTCGGCCTCGGCGCGCGCCGCGAGATAGCCGTTCACGAGCGACACGTCGTTGTGCGCGACGCGCATGCCGCGTCCGCCGCCGCCCGCCGCGGCCTTGATCAGCACCGGGTACTTGATGCGGTGCGCTTCGGCGAGCGCGTGTTTCTCGTCGGTCAGCAGACCTTCGGAGCCCGGGATGACCGGGACTCCGGCGGCCTTCGCGGTTTCCTTCGCGCGCGACTTGTTGCCGACGAGGTCGATCGTCGCCGGCGGCGGCCCGATGAACTTGATGCCGCACGATTCGCAGACTTCGGCGAAGTGCGCGCGCTCCGACAGGAAGCCGTAGCCGGGATGGATCGCCTCGACGTCCGCGATCTCGGCGGCCGAGATGATGCGCGGGATGTCGAGGTACGACTGCGCCGACTTCGGCGGACCGATGCAGATCGTCTCGTCGGCGAAGCGCAACCAGATCGCGTTGGCGTCGGCCTCGGAGTAGACGGCGACGGTCTCGATGCCGAGTTCGCGACAGGCCCGGATGACCCGCAGCGCGATTTCGCCGCGATTCGCGATGAGGATGCGCTTGAACATGCGGCGCGCTTCA
>JAEUIB010000817.1 GCA_016795255.1 Planctomycetota bacterium | reverse complement strand
ACGTGCCGCTGGCGTAGTCGACGACCCCGCTCGCGTTCCGCAGCACGTAGAGCATCAGGTCACGCCCGTCGTCGAGCTGGATGCTGAACCAGTCCCAGCCGACTTGCCCCGCCGCGAGCTGGCCGCTCGAGAACTCGTGGTCCATCCAACTCGTTCCGGCGACGTCGTGGTCGACTCCGCCCCACCGCACGCGTCCTCGCGTCGTCATGCGCGTGAACGACGCGTACTGGCTCGCCGCCGCGCCGTCGGCGGACTTCTTCGAGTAGCCGCGCTCGCCGTGCAGCACGACCGGCTTGCTCGGCGACGCCACGAGCTCGAACGCGACCGAGCGCGCGTCGTCCCGCATCGCGAACGCGAAGCCGTCGCCGTCGAAGCGCAACTCCCAGCGCCCGGGCGTGCCGGCCGGGGCCTTCGACCACGCGATCACCGGATCCGGCTCGTTCGGGAACCCGCCGAGACCGCCGGCCGCGCGCCACAGCGTTTCGCTGAACACGTGCTCACCGGTCCGCAGATCGGTGATCGCCGCGTGGCCCATCACCATCGCGTTCGCGGCCCAGCGCGAGCCGGGAGCGATCGGCTTCGGATCGACGCCGATCCGGAACAGCGTGAATTGGTACCCGAACCGCGCGACGCTCGCGTCGCCGGCGGCGCCGGCCCCGTCGAGGTGACCCGTGAAGTACCACCACTCGGTCTTCGACGTCTCGTGCGCGCGATGATCGCGCGGGAACTCGAACACGAAGTCGGGCGACGACTTCGTCCACGGCGCCGGAGTCTCGTCGCGGGCACCCGTCGGCGCGACGGCGCACGTCACGCACAGAGCGACTCCGAGCCACGACCGCGTTCGCATCAGACGTCCTCCCGGCACAGCTCGGTCGCGGGAGCGCGGCTGGCGCGCGCGGCCGGCACGATCGCCGCGGCGATCGCGGCCGCCAGCACGATGCCGACTTGCACGAACACGTCGACGCCCGGGGCTTCGATCGGGATCGTCCAGCCGAAGTACGCGCGATTGATCGCGACGACGAGCACCCACGCGAGCGCGAGTCCGCCGAGCGCGCCGGGCACGAGCCCGAGCACCGCCAGCGCCGCGCCCTTGCCGACCCACACGCGGAACACCTGCGCGCGCGTCGCGCCGAGCGACCGCAGCAGCGCGATCTCGGCGCGACGGTCGCGCGCCATCACCAGCAACGCCAGCGTGACGCCGGCGACCGCGACGAGCAGGCTCATCCCCTGCAGCACGCCGGTGATGACGAACGTCTGATCGAAGATCCGCATGCCGGCGGCGCGGACCGCGCGACTGCTGGCGAACACGAGCCCGTCGTCGGCGTACTCGGATTGGAACGCCTCGGTCGCGCGCTCGGCGTCGGCGCCGCGTTCGAGGTAGATCGACAGATCGGTCGCGCGGCCGGGCCCGAACACGTGCGCGTAGGTGTCGAGGTCGAGCACCGCGGCGCCGAACTCCGACGTGTAGTCGTAGAAGACGCCGGCGACCGGGAACGCGAACTCCCCGCGCGCGGTGGTCAGCGGGAACGGATCGCCGACGTCGAGGCGCAGCGTGCGCGCGAGCGGTTCGCCGAGCAGCACGCCTCCCGCCTCCACGCGCGCGAACACCGCCGCGACGTCGCCGTCGGATCGCAGCGGGAAGCGGTGCTCTCCGCCGACCAGCGCGATGTCGACGCCGCGGACGCGGATCCGCTCCGCGCCTTGCCACACCAGCGTGTCGCGCAACCGGTCGACGGCGCGCACGCCCGGCGTCGCGGCGATCCGCGCGAGGACCGCGTCGTCGATGCCTCCGGACTCGAGCCCCGTGCGATGCCCCATCCCGGCGACGTAGACGTCGGCGGAAATCGTCGTCTCGATCCACGACGCGACCGTGCTGCGGAAGCTCGACACCATCAGCGTCACGCCGAGCATCATGCTGACGGCGATCGACAACGCCGCGACCGCGAACGACGCGGTCAGCAATCGAGCCCGCAAGCTCCTGACGCCGAACCCGAATCCGAACGCCGCGCGGCGGACGAACCGGCCGGCCAGCACGACGACGCCGGGCGCGACGAGCGTCACCGCGACCAGCACCGCGAGCCCGAGCACGAAACCCGCCGGCCGCCATCGATCGGCGATCGGCGCGTACGCGGCGGCGCCGCACAGCAGCACCGCGAGGCCGAGCCACGTGCTGCGCCCCGCGTGACGCGCGACTTCCTCGTGCGCTTGCCACGCGGCGAGCAGAGCGCGCGGATCACGCCGGACGACGTCCACCGCCGGCCACGCCGCGCCGAGCCACGCGCCGCCGAACCCGACCAGTCCGGCGAGCGGCACGAGCGACCAGGTCGCATGCAGCGCCGTGATCTCCTCGAGCAGGTAGAGGTTCGTCATCGTCGCGCTGATCGCGCCGAGGTTGCCGCGCGCGAGCGCGAACCC
>JAEUIB010000751.1 GCA_016795255.1 Planctomycetota bacterium | reverse complement strand
CACCGCGGTCCTGTCGCTCGCTTGGATCGCCGCGTCGATCGGCGCGACTTCCGCGCGCGCGGCCGACGAGCCTTGGTTCGCCGAGATGCCGGCGCCGGCGTTCGTCGACCACCACGGTCGCGTCGGCCTCGCCAAGCGCTCGATCACCGAGGTGAACGGCGGCGGCGTCGGACTGTTCGATCTCGACGGTGACGACGACCTCGACCTGTTCTTCGCGCAGGGCGACCCGCTGGACGGCGGCGGACCGCGGTCGTCGATGGTCTTCCGCAACGACGGCGCGTTCGGGTTCACGGACGTGACGAAGGACTGCGGCCTCGACCTCGCGATCGACGCGTGCGGCGTCGCCGTCGGCGACGTCGACGCCGACGGCGACGACGACGTCCACGTGACGGCGATCGGCGACGACGCGCTGCTCGAGAACCGCGGCGGCAAACTCGTGCGCGTCGACGGCGCCGCCGGCGCTTCCGATCCGCTGTGGAGCACGTCGGCGTGCTTCTCCGACCTCGACGGCGACGGCGACCTCGACCTCTACGTCTGCAACTACCTCGCGCTCGACGCGACGGCCGCGCAACTGACGGAGGACGGCTCGACGTTCCGCGGCATGCCGGTGCTCGCCGGGCCGCTCGGATTCAACGCGGTGCCCGATCGGCTGTATCGCAACCGATTGCGCGAGGACGGCGCGTTGCGCTTCGAAGCCGTCGACGGCGACGCGATCGGGCCACCGGCGTTCGCGCTCGGCGTGCTCGCGTTCGACGCCGACGGCGATCGCGACCTCGACCTCTACGTCGCCAACGACTCGCAACCGAATCGCCTGCTGCGGAACGACGGCGACTTGAAGTTCGTCGACGTCGGGCTCGAGGCCGGCGTCGCGCTCGGCGCCGCGGGCAACGCGCAGGCCGGGATGGGCGTCGCGGCCGGCGATCTCGACGGCGACCGCATCGACGATCTGTTCGTCACGAACTTCTCGCACGACACGAACACGCTGTACCGCGGACTCGGCGACGGCGCGTTCAAGGACGCGTCGCGCACGTCGGGACTCGGCCCGCCGTCGTTCCCCCACCTCGGCTTCGGCTGCGCGTTCGTCGACGCCGACCTGGACGGCGCGCTCGACGTCGTGATCGCGAACGGGCACGTCTATCCGAACGTCGAGTCGAGTCCGCTGCAGACCACCTACCGCCAGCCGCTGACCGCATTCCGCAACGACGGCCGCGGCAAGTTCGCGCTGTTCCTGGGCGCGTTCGCGACGCCACCGTGCGTCGGCCGCGGGCTCGCGGCGGGCGATCTCGACGGCGACGGCGCCGAGGACCTCGTCGTCACGCGGCTCGACGAAGCACCGCTCGTGCTGCGCAACACGAACACGGCGTCGGCGCGGATCGTCGTCCGCCTGCGCGGCGCGGCGCGCAGCGGACGCGAAGCGATCGGTGCTCGCGTGATCTGCGAGCGCCCCGACGGCACGGTCCGCGTGCGGTCGATCGTCGGCGGCGGTTCGTTCCAGTCGTCGAACGCACGCGATCTCGTGTTCGGTCTCGGCACGAACACGGATCCGGTCACGCTGACCGTCGTGTGGCCGTCCGGCGCCTCGTCGCGGGCGACCGCGAAACCGTGGACGCGCGTGACGCTGACCGAAGGCTCGGACGAGATCGACGCTCGGCCGCTGCCGCGGTCGCAACGTTGAACCACCGCGGCGGCGCGAGCGCGCGCGGCCAGGACCGCTTCAAGATCCGGTCCGGGATCGGCCGATCCAACCCGACGGAACCCGGGTCACCCACCGCCAGCCGCCGGAAACACCATGCAGGGATCGCTCGAACGACCATCGAGGTCCGACTCGCGTCGGGGAACGCTGTTGTTGCGTCGCGATCTCGTCGTCCATGCGTTCGATCAAGTGTTCGCGGCGTGGACCGGGGTCGCGCCCGAGCACGCCGAGGGGAAGAACCTGGCGCTGTTCCTGCCGAGCCTGTTGCTGACCGACACCGGCGCCGTCCGCCGCGTGTTCGAAGAAGGTCACGAGAGCCGGTTCTGCACGACGCTCGACGTCCGCTCGGGGGACGAACTCGAGCCGGTCCGCGTCACGGTCGACCTCGAACCGGTGACGATCGACGGCAAGACCCTCGCGCGATTCTCGGCGACGCGGATCGACCGCGGGCGCCCGACCGCGCCGGTCGATGCGACGGACGACACGTCCCTCGAGTCCCGCGCGATCCGCGAGCGGCTCGAGACCCTCGGCCTGCTGGATGAACCGCGCGTGCTCGACGACGCGCTGGCGAGCCTCGTCGCCAGCGTCCGCGAATGCCGGACCCAGCTCGACGAATCGATCCGCCGCGGCGACGTCGCCACCGCTGCGGCCACGGCGCATCGCTTGAAGGGGGCCGCGTCGAACCTCGGTGCGGCGCGCCTCACCGCGGCGGCGTTCGCGCTCGAGCTCGCGCTGCGCAGCGCCGCGAGCGACGTGACGCAACTGCTCACCGAAGCCCATGCGGCGATCGAGCACGTCGTCGGCATCTGCGAACGGCTGCGCGCCGAGTTCGCGGGCTGACCCCCGCGCGAGGACGCGGACCGCCCCCCAAAACGGGGAGTTGCCGGAACGACGTCGAGCCGACCGATTCGCCCGGGCTCGGCGCACGGCGACGACGATCGCGGATGCGACCGGCGGTTCTGCGTCAGATCGCCGCAGAACCGGTCGTGGACCGGGCGGCGGCGCGGCCGATACCATGCCCCGCTTCGCACGCCACCACCGCTCGAAACGGGTTCCATGAAGGTCGGCTCCGAGACGATCGCCCGCGAGGCTTCGTTCGCGACGTTGCTCGCCGACATCGGCGAGTTGACGAAGTTCCGCATCGGCTTCCTCGTGCTCGTCACGACCGCCGTCGCCTGGTTCTGGACCGCGACCGGCCCGTTCGACCCTGCGGTGCTGCTGGCGACGATGTTCGGCACCGCGCTGACGGCCGCCGGCGCCAACACGCTGAATCAACTGCTCGAGCGGGACGTCGACGCACGGATGGAGCGCACGCGGAATCGACCGCTGCCGACCGGACGCTGGTCGCCGCTCGAAGCCTGCGCGTTCGGCTGCGGATTGACGCTGATCGGCGTCGCGTGGCTCGCGTACGCGGTGAACACGCTGACGGCGCTGCTCGGCCTGTGTTCGGTGCTGTCGTACGTGCTGATCTACACGCCGTCGAAGCGCGTCACGCCGCACAGCACGCTGATCGGCGCGGTCCCCGGCTCGCTGCCGGTCGTCATGGGCGTCACGGCCGCCACCGGCACGATCGACGTCCGTGCGGTCGTGCTGTTCCTGATCCTGACGCTCTGGCAACTGCCGCACTTCTACGCGATCGCGTGGCTGTACCGCGACGACTACGCGCGCGGCGGATTCCCGATGCTGCCGGTCATCGACCGGGACGGCCGGAAGACCGCGGCGGCGAGCCTCGCCGCGCTGGCGGCGCTGATCCCGATCACGCTGGCGCCGACGCTGCTCCAGCTCGCGGGCTGGACGTACTTCGTCGCCGCGGCGGTGCTCGGCACGCTGTACGCGGCGACGGTGGTCCGCTTCGCGCGCACGCGGTCGAACGAGGACGCGCGGTTCTCGTTCTTCGCGTCGATCGTCTATCTGCCGCTCGTGCTGACGCTGCTCGTGTTCGATCGCCTGCAGGCGTGAGCGGACCGATGCTCGACGTACGCGATCTGCCCGGCGTGAACGCGGTGCTGAACGGCACGGCCGCGACGCTGCTCGTCGTCGGCTGGATCCTGATCAAGCGCAAGAACGAAGCGGCCCACAAGGCGTGCATGCTCGCGGCGACCGCGTGCTCCGCATTGTTCTTGGCCAGCTACC
>JAEUIB010000743.1 GCA_016795255.1 Planctomycetota bacterium | reverse complement strand
GCCGCCACCGCCCTGGGTGCGGTCCGGTTCGGACTGGACACGTTCTCGCGCGGGAAGCTGCTGCAGGCCGTCGAGGTCGACTCCGAACGCGACGTCATCGAGCGACGGCTCGACCATCTCGACCGCATCAAGGTCGCGGCGCTGCTGCTGTCGGTGACCGCCGAGGCGTTGCTGGTCGCGATGCTCGCCGTGGTCGGCGGTGATCTCGCGCTCGAACGCGGCCAACCGCGCGCTCTCGGCGTCACGATCGCGGCCTTCGCCGCCGCCGCGTTCCTGGTCCCGCTGGCACGCCTGCTGCCCCGAGCGCTGGTGCTGCGCGGCTTCGAAACCGCGTTGCGCCGCCTGCTGCCGACGCTGCACTGGATCAGCGTCGTGCTGACGCCGATCACGGTGTCGCTGCTCGCGTTCCGCCGCGGCCTCGCCCGCGCGCTGCGGCTCGACGACAAGGCCGCCCGCGGCGACGCGCTGGCCGAGGAGATCATCGCGACGGTCGCCGAAGGCGAGCGGGACGGCGTCGTCGACACCGCGTCGGCCGAGATCCTGCAGAACGTCGTCGACTTCCGCGAAGTCGACGTCGCCGAGGTGCTGACGCCGCGCACCGACATGAAGTGGATCGACGCGAACGCGACCGTCGCCGCGGCTCTGAAGCTCGCCGGCGAGGAAGGTCACTCGCGACTTCCGGTCGGCGACGGCGACGCCGACCACATCGTCGGCGTGTTCTACGTCCGCGACGTCGTCGAGCAGATCGCGGACATGGACACGCTGCGCCGCGAGCCGGTGCGCGACGTCGCGCGCAAGCCGTACTTCGTCCCGGAGACGAAGAAGGTCACGTCGCTGCTCGCCGAGTTCCGCACGAACCAATTGCAGATCGCGATCGTGCTCGACGAGTACGGCGGCACGGCCGGACTGGTCACGATCGAGGACGTGCTCGAGGAGATCGTCGGCGACATCGTCGACGAGCACGACGACGAGGCCGACGAGCCCGACGTCAAGAAGCTCGGACACGACCGCTTCGAGGTCCGCGGTCGCGCGCACGTCTCGGTCATCAACGAGGAACTCGGCGTCGAACTGCCGGAGAGCGAGAACTTCGACACGATCGGCGGGTTCGTGTTCTCGACGCTCGGGCGCATGCCGCGGCGCGGCCAGACGCTGACGCACGGCAACGTCGAACTGCGCGTCGTCGACGCCGACGACCGTCGCATCAAGAAGGTCGAACTGCGCGTGCTGACGCGCGCCGCGAACGACGACTGAAAGAACGCCGCGCGACCGCAGCGCGGTCGCGGATCGGACTCAAAGCAACTCGCGACGACCTTCGCGCTCCAGCCGCGCGACCATTTCCTTCACGCGCTCCGCGTCGTCCTTGCGACAGACGAGCGTCGCGTCGCCGGTGTGGATCACGACCAGTCCGTCGACGCCGAGCAGCGCGACGTGATGCCCGCCGTCGGCGAGCACGACGTTGTTCGTCGCGTCGAGCATCGTGGCCGAGCCGACGACCGCGTTCCCGCCGGCATCGTGCGCCAGCACGCGCGCGAGCGCCGCGAACGACCCGACGTCGTCCCAGCCGAACGTCGCCTCCATGACGACGACGTCGGACTCCTTCTCGAACACGCCGTAGTCGATCGAGATCTTCTGCAGCGCGGCGTAGTGGGCCTCGGCGATGCGGCCGGTGCTCGTCCACTCGTCGGCCACCTTCGGGACCGCGGCCGCGAGCGCCGGCAGATGCGTCCGGATCGCGCGCAGCATCGTCCGCGCGCGGAACACGAACACGCCGGCGTTCCACGAGAAGCGCCCGTCGGCGACGAAGCGTTCCGCCGTCGCGGCGTCGGGCTTCTCGCGGAACGACGCGACGCGGAAGAACGGCGCGCCCCCCGACGAACCGAGCTGATCGCCGCGCTCGATGTAGCCGTAGCCGGTCGCCGCGCGCGTCGGCTTGACGCCGAACGTCAGCAACCCGTCCGGCCGGTTCCGCACGACGTCGATCGCGCGCGACAGCGCGGCCCGGAAGTCCGCCGCCGGCGACACGACGTGGTCGGCAGGCAGCACGCAGACGATCGCGTCCGGGTCGTCGCGATCGATCAGCGTCGCAGCCAGCGCGATGCAGGCCGCGGTGTCGCGCCCGCACGGCTCGGCGACGACGTTCTGCGCCGGCACGCCGTCCAGCAACGCGCGGCTGGCGTCGGCGTACGCGGCGTTCGTGACGACGCGGACGCGCTCGCGCGCGAACAGGCCGTCGAGACGCTCGACCGTGTCGACGAGCAGCGGCTTGCCGGTGACCAGCGACAGCAGTTGCTTCGGCAAGCGGGCGCGGCTCTTCGGCCAGAAACGCGTGCCGGAGCCCCCGGCCATGATGACGGCGTGTTCCATGCGCTCAGAATCTCTCGTTCCAGTCGCGCAGCCGCCGCGGCGGCAGACGCGCCATCTGCGTGACGTCCTCGTCGGTCGAGAAGATGTCGACCGCATCGTTCCAGTACGCGACGCGCGGCCGGGCCCACGGCCCGAAGATGCGATAGCTGATGACGCGGCGCTTCAAGAAGTCGAGCACCGGCGACACCACGGGCAGATCGGCTTCGACGACCTTCGGCGCGACGAGCACGTCGACGCCGGTCGGGCCGGCGACGCCTCGCCCTTCGACCGACAGCAGCGGTCCGGTGAACTTGACCTCGTTCAGCACGACGTCGCCGCGGCGCAGCTCGAACTCGACGAAGCCCGATTCGAACACCGGCTTGCCGGTCTCGCCGAACACGCGGCCGAGGCTGACCCGGTACAGCGTCGCGAAGATCGGCAGGTCCCACAGGCGTCCGGACTCGACGTCGATGCGACCGCCGCCACGGATGCCCGAGCGCGACGCGGTGTCGCCGCTGAACGCGACGTGCATCGACACGCGCCCCTCGATGCCTTCGGCGGTCCCGCCGCGCAGCAGCAGCAGCTCGCGCAGATCGGCGCCGTTCAGCTCGATGCGGCCGTCGAACGACGACGCATCGTCGCCGCCGATGCGCAGCCAGTTGCCGGCCGCGGGGAACGAGCCGCCGGCGAGATCGCCGGCCAAACCGCGGACTTCGAATCCGCCGCCGTGGGCGACGACCTCGGCCGCCAGATGCTCGAGGCGGAACCCCGCGAGCTCGAACGCGAGGTCCTGGATCGAACCGAGGAGGCGCACGCCGTCGACGGCGGTCCGCTGCTGCAGCGACAACCGCCCCGACACGTCCTTGACGCGCAACGCGCCGGTCAGCGCGCAGTTGCGGAACGCGATCTCGCCTTCGAACTGCGGTTCCGGCGGTTCGACGCCGGCTTCGAGCGGCGCCGTGAACTTCAGCGTGTTCAGCGTGACGTCGATCTGGCCCTTCGGCTTCGTCACGGCCGCCAGCTTCGAGAACGTCTCGCCGAGCAGCGGCATCGCGCGCTCGTCGAGTTCGAGGTCCTGCACGCGGACGCCGTCGGCGACGACCTCGACCGCGGGGCCCTTGACGTCGAACCGTGCCGCCTGGATCGAGAACGGCGCGTGCGTGGCGCCGATCGTGCCCTCGACGTCGGTCAGCACGACGCTGCGCGCGAGCAGGTCGGCGATCGCCGTGCCATGCAGGTCGTGGAGTTCGGCGTCTGCGAGGGCGCCGAGGCGACCGTCGACGCCGTTCAATCGCAGCGACAAGCGCTCGCGGACGTCGCCGTCACGGCCGTAGCGGAACGAAATGCGGCCGTTCGGCGCGAGGTGGTCGAGCAAGCCCGCGACGCGCGCGCGCTCGCCTTCCACCGACGCGGCGGCCTCGCGGATGCGGGCGCGGAAGTCGGCGTCGACCAGCACGTCCTCGCCGGTCAGCTCGAGCCACGGCGCCTTGCCGTCCTCGAAGCGCGCGCGGCAGACGAGCGTCGCGTCGCCCTTGTTCGCGCGCAGCGAGTTCAGCTCGAGCCAGAAGCGATCGTCGTTCGGATCGTCATGCAGCGTTCCGAACTCCGCCTGGCCGACGACTCCTTCGAGCGGCACCGGCAGCCAGATCGGGACGATCCGCGCACCGCGCGGCGTCAGCAGCGCCTTGAACCGCCCCTTCTCGCCGGCGGCCTTCTTCAGCTCGAGATCGAGGTCGAACGGACCGGCGGGCTGCAGCCACTGGAACGCGTCGGCAGCCTCCGGCGCGATCGCGGCGACCGCCGAGCGCAACTCGTCGTCGACTTCGATCGAACGCGCCGCGATCCGCAGATCGAGCGCGACGTCGTCGGCGCCGACCTGCGTGATCGTGCCGCTGACCCGCACCGTGCCGTTCCCGTGCCGGCCCTCGAGACCGTGGACGGTGTAGACGTCGTCGTCGAACTGCACGTGGCCGGTGACGTCGTCGAGCGTGTACGGGAACACGTCGTAGCGCATCTTCGAGCCGCGCGTCTTGACATCGCCGCGCACGTGAGCGCCGACCTGCCGATGCGACGCCGTGACCGACACGAACAGGTCGACCTTACCCTCGGGATGGAACGAGTCGACCAGCGAGCCGACGCCGGGCTTCACGACGTCGAGCGCGTCGCGCAGCGTCTTGTCGAACGGCGCCTGCGTCGCGCGGACGTTGATCTCGAACGCGGTGCCTTCGGGACGCGTATCGACGAAGCCCTCGACGACCGCGAAGTCGCCGCCGTTGTGCCGGCCGGTGATCCGCTGGATGTCGACGTGACCGCCGTTGCCCGAGATCTCGCCGGTCAATCCGTGCAGCCGGTACGGGAAGCCGACGAATCGCCCGTTCGAGCGCAGATGGCCGATGAACGACGCGCTGGCGTCCGGACGCGGCACGGCCCGCCACGCGGTGCGGAGTTCGCCACCGGCCTTGCGCGTGAGGTCGACGAACAGGTCGAACGTTCCCTGCGGCCCGTAGTCCGCGATGATGCGCCGCACGTCCGGATCGGTCAGCGACGCGACCAGTCCGCTCTCGAACGCGAGCCCCTCGCCGCGGACCGTCGCGCGCAACGCGCCGGTCGCGACGTCGTCGACGATCAGGTCCGCCGTCAGCGCGGCGTCGCCGTCGCGCGCGCGGACGTTCAACACGCGCAGTTGCGTGCCGTCGAACTCCGCTTCGCCGGAAACGCCGGCCAACGGAATCGACACCGCCGGATGCTCGACGCGGAATCCGTCCGCGCGGACCCGGGCATGGATTCCACGCAGGCCGACGCCGTCGCCGAACTCGAGATCGAGTCCGAACCGCCCCTCGCGCACGTGCCGGTCGAGCCACTCGCGCCATTCCGGCTTCAGCGCCTGGCGCAGGTCCGCGCGTCCGAGATCGACGTTCGAGATCGACGCCTGCGCGCGGATGCGGTTCTGGCGGTCCATGCTGCCGGACACGCGGATCGGCAGTCCGATCGGCACATCCAATTGGCCCGAGAACGCGAGCAGATCCGCCGCCGGCGCCGGCAACGGGTAGGTCGAGAGGTCGACGTCGGACAGGTGGCGCTCGAGGTCGTCGCGCAGCAGGCGGCCGAGCATCGTCTGCAGCGGCCCGTCGCCGCGCAGCGTCAGCGTGCCGTCGACGATGCTGACCGCCGGCGCGAACTCGAACTTGCCGACCGAGCGCACGAGATGCAGCGGCGAGAACGAGCCGTCGGCGCGCTCGATCAGCGTCAGCGCGGGACGCGTGACGGTCAACGCTTCGGGGATCGCCTTGCCGTCCGACGTGACGTGGAACGGCGCGTGGACGTCGAACCGCGGGATCGACAGGAGCGCCGGTTCCGACGCGTTCTCGCCGAGCGCGACGTCGTTGACCGACAGCGTGAGCTTCGACCACACGAGGTCGACGTCGCCGACCCGGACGTCACCGCCGACGAACTCCTGGATCGCGGCACGGACGCGGCGCTCGAGGAAGCCGCTGCGATCGAGCAGCAAGAGCCCGGCCCAGCCGAGGCCGAGCACGAGCAGCAGCGCGAGGAAGACGTTCCGCAGCCGGCGCATTCAGGCGATCACGAGACCTCGGCCGCCCGTTCCTGATCCGTGCGCGGCGGCGTCGTCGACGTCCGCGTGCTGCGCACGGCCAACGAGGGCCGACAACGCTCGGGCCGATGGATGCGTTTGACGCGGCGGCCGAGTCCGGTGGTGACTTCGTAGGGCACCGTCCTCAGCGCGTCGGCCCAGTCGGTGACGGTCAGCTCCTGGTCGCCGTCGCGCCCGATCAGCGTGCAGACGTCGCCGGCGCGCACGTTCGGCAGATGGCCGACGTCGACCATGCAGTAGTCCATCGAGATCGCGCCGACGATCGGCGCTTTCTGCCCGTTGACGAGCACGGACCACCGATTCGACAGCGCGTAGCGCAGGCCGTCGTTGTAGCCGATCGGTAGCGTCGCGATCCGCGTCTTCTTCGGCGTCGTGTACATGCGGTTGTAGGAGATCGGCGTGCCGGGCGGCACGTCCTTCAAGTAGATGATCTGCGTGCGCAGCGCGAGCGCGGGGCGCAGCGTCTCGGCGCCCGGCTTCTTGCGGTCGATCATCCCGTACGCGGCGGCGCCGACGCGCACGAGGTCGTGCGTCGCGCCGTCCTCGAACAGCACCGCGCCCGAGTTCGCCGCGTGGAACACCGGCACCGGGACACCCGACGCGATCAGTCGGTCCCGGAACTCGTCGAACCGACGCGCTTGGAGCTGCGTGAACGGATCGTCGACGTTCTGGCTGCTCGAGAAGTGCGTGGCCACGCCTTCGAGCGTCAGCCATTCCGAGTCGACGACGACCTGCGCCAGCTCGAGCGCCTTGTCGGCGAACGGTCCGAGGCGGCCCATGCCGGTGTCGACCATGATGTGGATCCGGCACTTGCGGCCTTGGCGGCGCGCCTCGCGCTCGAGCTGTCGGATGCGCGACATCGAATGCGCGCAGATCGCGATGTCGTTGGCGACGACGAGCTCGTCCTCGTCCTCGACGATCGCGCCGAGGATCAGGATCGGCGCGTCGATGCCGGCCTCACGCAGTTCGAGCGCTTCTTCCGAATCGCCGACGCCGAACGCGGCGACCTCGTTGCGCGACAGCACGTGGCGCGCGATCGGGATCACTCCGTGCCCGTACGCGTCGGCCTTGCTGACGAGCATGATCTTGCCGCCCTCGCGGATGCGCGAGCGGATCACGCCGAGGTTGTGCGAGATCGCGTCGAGGTCGATGTCCGCCCACACGCGCTTGCGACCGTTCATGCGCCGTCAACCCTCCCGATGTCGTTCGCGGCCGCGGCCGCCTGCCGGCGCTCCCAGAGGCGTTCGGCCTCGGAGGGGCGCAGATACAACGGCAGCAGCGCGCGTTCGTCGTCCACCTCGCCGCGCGCGTGGCGCGACAGGCCCAGGGTAAGGAGCTCGTCGGCTCGTGGCATCAACTCTTCGGAACCGGGCGCGACGACCACGCCGCGAGCCGCGAGCAGCCGCGCCCCGGAGCCGACCACCGCAGTGCCCGGGGCGACGCGGCCGGCCGCGACCTCCGCCGGTTCGATGAACGGGTCGCCGCCCGCGACGAGCGTCCCATCCGGGCGCTTGTCGAACGACTGGCCGTAGACGAAGTCCTGCGTGGCCTCGACGCTGGCGAGGACCGGACCGGCGGGGACTCCGGGGGAGGCCGCGAGCACGGCCGTCGACGTCACGCCGAGGATCGGGATGCGCAGCACGACCGCGAGGGTCTTCGCCGTCGCCAGACCGAGCCGGAGGCCGGTGTACCCGCCCGGTCCGAGGCCGACGACGACCAGTCCGAGGTCGCGCGGCGTCAGGCCGAGCTCCCCGAGCAGACGACCGATCGCCGGCGTCAGCGCTCGCGCCTGGCCGCCGCGTTCGGACAACGTGGCGCGCGCGATCGCGCCGTCGGCACGACGCAGCACGACCGATCCGACGGGATGCGAAGTCTCGAGCGCGAGGACGTGCATCACGAGCTCTGAGTTCCGATCGCCGCGTCGGCGGCCGCGAAGATCGACTTCGCGGCGGCATCGACGACGGCCGCGTCCCGGCCTTCGACCATGACTCGCAGCAGGTTCTCGGTGCCCGAGTAGCGCACGAGGACGCGGCCGGCGCCGGCCAGCGAGCGCTCGGCCGCGGCCATCGACGCGACGACCGTCGGCAGCCGATCGACCGGCGGCTTCTCGCGCACGCGCAGGTTGAGCAGCACCTGCGGCACGGGTTTCAGGCCGGCGACGAGCTGCGCCAGCGACTTGCCGGTGCGCGTCATCAGTTCGAACACCGACAGCGCGCAGACGAGGCCGTCGCCGACGAAGCCGTGCTCCGCGCCGAAGATCACGTGGCCGGACGGCTCGCCGCCGAGCGCGTACTCGCGCTCGCGCAGCAACGCCGCGACGTGGCGATCGCCGACGGGCGTGCGTGCGAGCGTGATGCCCGCGTCCTTCAGCGCGAGTTCGAGCCCGAAGTTGCTCATGACGGTGCCGACGATCGTCGCGCCGGGCAGTCGGCCGCGCGCGTGCCGGTCGAGGCCGCACGCGTACAGCACCGAGTCGCCGTCGCGGACCACGCCGTCGTGCGAGCAGAAGATCGCCCGATCGCCGTCGCCGTCGAACGCGACGCCGACGTGCGCTCGATGCTGGACGACGGCGGCCGCCATGCTCTCCGGATGGACCGCGCCGCAGCCGTCGTTGATGTTGAGGCCGTCGGGATTCGCATGCAGCGGAACGACGTCGGCGCCGAGCCGATGCAGCAACTGCGGCGCGACGACCGCCGTCGCGCCGTTGGCCGCGTCGACGACGACCTTGAGCCCGCGCAACGAGAGTCCCGGGAACCGAGCGAGCAACTGCCCCTCGTAGAGCCCGACCGCGTCCTCGCACGGCTCGACGCCACCGACGTCGGCTCCGGTGCGGGGCGCGCCGGCCGCGGCCTTGCCGTCGATCGACGCCTCGAGGCGCAGCTCGTCGGCCTCGGTCACCTTCGAGCCGTCGGCGTTCAGCACCTTGATGCCGTTGTCCTCGGCGGGATTGTGCGACGCCGACACCATCGCGCCGAACGCGGCCCGCATCGGCCGCAGCAGCACCGCCAGCGCCGGCGTCGGCAACACGCCGAGGTCGAGCACGTTCGCGCCTTCCGACGCGATGCCTGCGCTCAGAGCAGCGCGGAGGAGCGCCGACGACCGACGCGGATCCATCGCGATCGCGACCGAACCGGTCGATTCGCGCGCGAGCGCGCCGAGACCGCGCCCGAGCGCGAGGACGCGTTCGGGCGTGAGCATTCCGCGGTTCGCGACGTCGCGAATCCCGTCGGTGCCGAAGTAGCGCGGCTTGTCCATCGTCGGTGTCGAGTCCTCGTTGCGACGGCGGTGGCGCGACCCTGGAGGGTCAGCCGCCGCCTCCGGGGATGTTCCAAACGACGTCGATCTCCGGCGGATCGATCGTGTACTCGGCGCCCTTCGGCAGACCGTCGAGGCGCACGCGGAGCTTCTGCCCCGCCATGTTCTGCTGCATGTCGGCGACGTTGACGAACACGAACAGGCCCTTGCGCAGCGCCGCGTTGTCGCCGGACTTGAACCACTCGTCGGGCACGCGCAGCGACAGGTCGACCGACTCGGGAGTCAGGCTCACCGCGCGCTCGGGATCGACGCCTTCGCGCGCGAGGCCCGGCGGGATGAACCCGAACACGCGCACGTCCTTGAACGACACCTCGCGGAACGCTCGCTCGCGCTTCAACTGCACACGGACCGGGTCGCCATCGTTGACGCGCAACAGCGGCGGACGATGCAGGTCACCCGCGGCATCGATCACGCCGACGCTGTTGCTCGGCAGCGTCTGCGCGTCGGCGGTGAACGATTGCAGCAAGCGCTCGTCGATCTCCGGGCCGATCTTCAGCCGGCGCGGATCCTCGCGGATGCGAGCGATGTCGGCCTCGGGCCCGGACACCGGCAGGATCGACGGGAAGAACTCGACCTTCACGCCGGCGCCGAGCGAGGCGGGCTTGAACGAGAGGTTGTCGCGCGTCAGCGCCACGTCGACGCGCTCGCGCTTCGTCACGCGGAGTTGGACGAACGGGCGCCCCTCGATCGAGATGTTCGGCAGCGCCTTCAAGCGCGCGAACTTGACGTCGCGCGCGACGTCCAGCGTGACCTCGCGGCGCGATTCCGTCCCGAGCAGGTCGTCGGGCGCCATGTAGACGCCGGACAATCCGCCGTCGACGCGGCTCAGATCCTCGTTCGTGCCCTTCAGCTCGAGATCGATCGATTTGGGTTCGAAGTCCTCGACGGCGTAACGGTCGGGGATGCGCACGGTCAGACCGTCGGCGACCGTCGTGGTGTCCGATTGCGCGAGGACGCGCACCACCATGAACACCTTCTCGGTGCGCTCGACTTGGCCGCCGAGCAGGAACCAGAGCACGAACGCCGACACCAACGCGGTCAGAGCGCGGCCCTTGTCGCGCCACAACCCGACGGCGAAGCCGGGGATCCCGGACACCGGCCCGCTCACGGGATGTCCTCCTGGTTCGGCTCGTCGCGGTTCTGCGCCGGCACGGACCCTCCGACGCCGAACGAACCGGTCGCCTTCTTCGCCGCGTCCCCGGCGCGGCCGGAGTTCGACGCATCACCGCTGCGGCCCCCGTTCGACGGGTCGCTGCCGCGGCCCGGATGGGACGGGTCGCTGCCGCGACCGGGGCGCGCCAACGGGCGGATCGGCTGGGTCTGCGTCAGATCGCGCTCGAAGTACGCCGTCTGCGTATCGGGACGCACGCGGCTCCCCGTGGCGTGGACCGCCGAGGACGAGCCGGAGCGATCGCTCGTCGCGGACTGCAGCTCGCCGCCGGACAGCAGCGTCGTCAGCGTCGCTTCGAGGTCACGCGCGTCGCGCTGCGCGCGAATCGCACCCCGATGGACGACCGAGATCCGGCCGCTCTGCTCCGACACGACGACGACGATCGCGTCGGTCTCTTCGGTCAGACCGATCGCGGCTCGATGGCGCGTGCCGAACTCGGTCGGCAGGTCGGGGTTGTCGGACAGCGGCAGCGTGCACCGAGCGGCGACGACGCGGTCGCCGCGGATGACGGCGGCGCCGTCGTGCAGCGGCGAGTTGGGATAGAAGATCGACTCGAGCAGGTCCTGTGTGACCTCGGCGTTCAGCAGCGAACCGCGCTCGACGATCTGTCCGAGTCCGGTCGTGCGCTCGAGCACGATCAGCGCGCCGATGCGCCGGCGCGACATGCGCCCCGCGGCTTCGGCGATCGGCGTGATGCTCTGCGTCGCTTCGCGCGATCCGATCCACGCGAACGGCTTCTCGCCGAGGCGCGTCAGGCCGCGACGCACTTCCGGCTGGAAGATGATGATGAACGCCATGATCGCGACGGTGACCAAGTGCTCGATCAGGAAGTTCAGGCGCGACAGTTGGACCGAGAACTGCCACTCGATCCACTTGCTGAGCAGGTAGAGGCTGAGGATGAACAGCGTCGCGCCCTTGAGGATGCCGAGGCCGCGCGTGCCCTTCAGGAAGCGCATGAGCGCGTAGATCCCGATCCAGAAGATCAGGACCTCGAACGCGTCACGCCAGCCGAATGGGATCATCGATCGCGTCCAACACCTTCACCACGTCGACCGCGTCGTTCACGTCGTGCACGCGCACGATGTGGACGCCGCGCTCGTGCGCGAGCGCCGTCGTCGCCGCCGTCGCCGCTCCGCGCCGGTCGGTCGGCTTGCCCGTGACCCGACCGAGGAACGACTTGCGCGAGCAACCGACCAGCAGCGGCCTGCCGAGCGACTTCAGTTCGCCGACGCGTGCGAGGAGCTCGAGATTGTCCTCCGCGCGCTTGCCGAACCCGATGCCCGGATCGAGCACGATCCGCTCGTCGGCGATGCCGGCACGTCGCGCTCGATCCATCCGCGCACGAAGGTCGCTCACCACGTCCGCGACGACGTCATCGTAGCGGGGCGCCTGCTGCATCGTGCGGGGCGTTCCTCGCATGTGATTGAGAACGACGAGGACCCTGCGACGCGCGACCACGTCGGCCATCGCCGGGTCGCTCTCGAGCCCCGAGACGTCGTTCACCATCGACGCGCCGAGCTCGATCATCGCGTCGGCGACGCTCGCCTTCATCGTGTCGATCGACAGCGGGATCTTCAGCCGCTGGACCAACGCCTTGACGACCGGGCCCAGGCGGCGGACTTCCTCGTCGGGCTGGACCGGCACGGCGCCGGGCCGCGTCGACTCGGCGCCGACGTCGATCAGGTCCGCGCCGGCGAGTTCGAGTTCGAGCGCGTGCTCGATCGCCTTGTCGGGATCGTGGAACGCACCGCCGTCGGAGAACGAATCCGGCGTGACGTTGACGATGCCCATGATCTTCGGCCGGCCGCCGAGCTCGAGGACCCCACCCCGCCACGGCAACGCGAAGCGGTCGGTGAACCGCGCTCGCACGCAGCGACCGATCGCGGTCACGAGCGCGTGGATCGGTTCGGGCAGCGGCACGGCCGGCGGGGCGATGTCGTCGATGCGCTCCAGCGTCTCGAACCGATCGAGCGCGGCCGCGAGGCGCACGATGCCGCGCGCCGCGTCCCGTTCGTCGACGTAGACGCCGCGGCCGCGGAGCCACTGCGCGAGCGGACCTCGCATCTCGGCCGACACGGCGACGCATTCGACGGCGACCGGCAGCAGCGCGCGCAGCGGATCGACCAGCGGCGACCGGATGCGCCGGAAGCCCTCGAAGCCGCGGAACGTGCCCGCGATCACGCGCGGGTTGTGGAGGACTTCGGCTTCGTGCGCGTTCACGTTCACGTTCGACGGAGGTCCAGGCGTGGTCGAGGGTCGCTTCGGATACGCGGGATCGATGCCGGGGGACCGACGTCCTGGGATCGCGCCCCCCGGCCACCCGTGCGGCCCCTTATACAATCCGCGCCATGCGGTTTCGCTTCTTCGATCCTGGCCTCGAGTCGACTCCGGTGATCTCCGTCGACGGCGTCACGCCGCTCGGCCCGAACTTCAGCCACTGGCCGGGCCATCGGACGCCGCCGGAGCTGCGCGACGACCTGTCGACCGGGATCCTGCTGCGGCTCGCCGCGCTGCCGCCGCAGCAGCGGGCGACGTATCTGGCGGGCCACGACGTCGTCACCAACAACCACGTCGACACCGACGGCATCCTCAGCGTGTTCACGCTGCTGCATCCGGACGCCGCGCTCCAGCATCGGGATCTCTTGCTCGCCGCGGCGCGCTGCGGCGACTTCCAGACCTTCACGAGCGACGCCGCCCTCGCGATCGAACTGACGCTGAGCGCGATCACGAGCGCGGTCGACGCCGACGGTCTCGGCGGGCCCGCGAAGCGACAGCGCCAGTACGAGGTCGCGCTGGAGCAGGTGCCGCGCCTGCTCGCCGATCCGTTCGTCGAGCGTGAACGGATCGCGGCCGACTTCGAGCGCATCCGCGCCGACGTGGAGTTCGCCCGATCCGA
>JAEUIB010000616.1 GCA_016795255.1 Planctomycetota bacterium | reverse complement strand
CGCCGATACGCCCGAGCAGGCGTAGGGCCCAGCGGCCCGAGCGTTACAGGTAATTGAGCAGCGTCGGGCGGTTCAGGCGGGCTGCGGATGCCAGGGCCGACTGGTATGCCGCTTCGGACTCGGAGAGTTCGAGTGAGGCTTCGACGAGGTCGGTGTCGCTGAGTTCGCTTTCGCGGGTCTTCAGCGACAGCGAGATCAGGTCGAGGGAGTTCTCGAGGCGTTCGAAGCTCTGGCTGCGTGCGCCGAGGTCCGATGCTCCCGTCAGCAGCAGCGTGTGCGTCTTGTCGAGGGCGCCCGCTCGGGCCTGGATGCGTTCGACGCGGCCCTTCGCGCCGAACTCGTTCGAGCCGCGGATCTCGTCGCGCAGCTTGATCAGCGCGTCGAAGATCGTCTGCGTTCCGCCGAACGTCAGCAGCGCCTCGCCCTCGCGGAACACCGCGCTGGTGTCGACGTGGACGACGCGGCCGTCGGCGCTCTGCAGCGTCATGTCCGCCGCGAACGTCAGCGATTGCGGCGTGCCGCCGTCGAGTGCGATCTGGCCGTTGCCGGTCAGCGCGACGTTGCCGTTGAAGCCCGACGTCAGCGTCGTCACGTCGACGTGGACCACGTCGCCGCTCGCGCTCGTCACGGCGAGGTTCGTCTCGGTGCCGGTGAACTCGATGGCGGTGCCGCCGTCCAACTGCAAGGTTCCGCCGCCGCTCGGCGACGACACGACCGTGATCGAGTGCTGGCCCGACGGCCCGACGATCGTGTCGTCCGCGGATCCCGTGCCCGGCTTCAGACCGGACACCGAGTCCCCGGTCGTCGACACCGCACCGTCGCCGAAGATCGTCTGCGTGTGCGTGATCGTGACCTTCGCCGATCCGGTCATCGTGTCGGCCGCGCCGAGCACGGAATCGAGTCCGGTCGCCGACGTCACGATCGTCGGCTCGCGATCGAAGCGGAAGAACGCTTCCTTGCCGGACAGCTCGATCGACTTCAGGTCGTTCGGGCCGAGCCGCACGCGGCGCGACGCGTCGTCGCCGTGATACGTGATCCCGGTGATCGAGCCGAACGAGCGCGACGCGACGAACGGCACCGTATTGACCTTCGAACCGGCGAACACGTAGCGCCCTTCGGCGCGCTGATTCGCGAGCGCGAGCACCTGGTCGAGGATCGAGTCGATCTCGTTCGCGATCGCGGCGAGGTCGGACGGGCTGTTCGAGCCCTTCGCGGCTTCCTGCGCGCGCGCGCGGGCGTCGACGATCAGCCCCGAGATGTCCTGCAGCAGGCTCGCCTGCTGATCCGAAGCCGTGCGCGCCGCGCCGACGGCGTCGCGGCTCTTGAGCGTCGCGAGCATCGTGCGCCGGAGGTCGAGCGCGCGCGACGCGTCGGACGTGTCGTCGGACACGACGGACAGGCGCTTGCCGGACGAGATCTGGTTCTGCACTCGGGCGAGCCGCGTGAACGACGCCGCGAGGTCGAACTTCGCGCGATCGAACATGCTGGACGGCGTGACGCGGATTCCCATCGGAGCCTCACAGTTGGAGCAACGTGTCGTCGAGCTCGCGCAGGACTTGGATGAACTTCACCGACGCGTCGTAGAGCTGCTGCATGCGCTCGAGATCGAGCAGCTCTTCGTCCGGGTTGACGCCGGACACGTTCGCGCGCTGCTGTTCGAGCGTCAGCATCACCAGCGTCGATGCGTCGAGCGACGCCTTCGTGCCGGCGGCGGACGCGCCGAGGTCGGCGGCGAACAAGTTGTAGAAGCCGGTCAGAGATACGTCGTCGAGCTCGTCGAGCGGCTTGTCGCCGACGGCCGCGAGCGCGAGGAAGTTCTCGCCGTCGCCCGGCCCGCCGCCGGCGGAACCGGACAGCAGCTCCGGCTTGCCTTCGAACGCCGCGTTGACGGCGATCGTCGCCGAGTCGTCGCCGGTGAAGAACGCGTTCAGCCCGAACGCCGCGAGGACGTCGGACGTGTCGGTTTCGCCGGGGACCTCGAGGCCGAAGAACTGCTGCGCGCTGCCCGAGATCGTGCCGGCCGAGAACGACACCGAGACGCCTTCGACGACTTCGAGCGCCGTGCCGGGCTCGTAGCCTTCGCCGACGTTCAGCGTCGTCAGCAGCGCGCCGTTGGCGTCGTAGACCGCGACGCCGAGTCCCGACGTCACGCCGATCTGACCGTCGCCGACGGCCTTGAACGTGTAGTTCTGCCCGGCCGCACCGCTCGACGAGCCGGTGACCGACACCGTGACCGGCGTCGCGGTGCCGGCGGCCGACGTCGCGAGCTGCAGCGCGGCGGCCGGCGAGCCGGCGCCGTCGGTGATCTGCAGCGACGACAGCGTGCCGTTGGTCGTCGACTGGATCACGAGCTTGTCGTCGACGACCGACGCGATGACGCCGCTCACTTGCGCGTTGATCGCGGTCGCGACCTCGTCGGCGGTCGCGTTCGCGATGTCGACGAAGTCCGACGTGTTGAACGTGACGGTCTGGGCCGCGCCGCCGTTGACGGCGATCGTGAACGTGTCGCCGTTCGCCAGCGCCAGCGGATAGGTCGATTCGCCGGCCAGGACCGCGTTCGCGGCGCCGAACGTGTTGTCCTCGACCGGTTGACCGTCGACGCGGCTCGAGAAGTCGAAGCCGTAGCCGGTCGCCGCCTTGATCTGCACCTTGCCCGCGCCGTCGAGGAACGCCGACAGATGCGGGACCGAGTCGAGCGCGGAGATGAACCCGCCGACCGACATCGACTGCGCGTCGATGTCGATCTCGAAGCGCTCGACGTCGCCGGTCGCGAGGTTGCTGACCGCGATCGACAGTTGGCCGTCCTTGATCGTGAACGGCAGGCCGGCGTTCGCGAGCGGCGTGTTCTGCAGATCGGTGACCTGCGACAGGTCGATCGCGAACGACGACGACAGCGACGTGAACGGGCCGGACGAAGGGACGCCCTTCGCGTGGACGCGGTTCGTCGCCAGCACGAGGTTCTTCGCCATCCTGTCGAGTTCGTCGAGGCGCGCCTTCAGGTCCTCGTCGACCATGTGGATGATGCCGCCGAGCCGGCCGCCGTTCGGCTTCAGGCCGAGCTTGCCGGACAGCGTCGTGACCTTCATGTCGCCCTGGTTGTCGAGCGTCACCTTGATGCCGTTCGCCGCGCCGCCGGCGACCAGCGCGACGCCGTTGACGGCGACCGTCACCGTGCCGTCGCCGATCACGGTCGACTGCGCGCCGATCAGCACCGCGAGCTCTTCGACCGCCTGAGCGCGCTGGTCGCGCAAGTCGTTCGACGTCACGCCCGGGGCTTCTTCGGTCTTGATCTTCGAGTTCAGCGCGGCGACCTGCGACAGCAGTTGGTTCGCTTCGGCGACGACGCCCTGCGCGTCGAGCAGCGACTTGGTGCGGAGTTCCTTCAAGCCGCTCGCGCGCAGGCGGAAGCTGAGCGCGAGGTCCGACGCCGACGCGAGCAGGTTCTGACGCAGCACCGGATCTTCCGGCGACGTCGCGGCTTCGGTCGCTCCGTCGAAGAAGCCCTGCAGCTTCGTCGCGAGTCCGTTCTCCGACAGGTCGGCGAACAGCGTCTCGACCTGGTCGTACATGTCGTTCTGCGCCTGCGAGCGCCCGGCCAGCGCGAGTTCGCTGCGGATGCGCGCGAGCAACGCCTCGTTGACCGACGAGCGGACGGCGGCGACTTCGACGCCGGTGCCGAAGCGCAGCAGTTGATTGCCCTGCACCGGCGTGGTCGTCGCGAGCAGCGCGAGTTGGCGGCTGTACCCCGGCGTGTTCTGGTTCGCGAGGTTGTGGCCGATCACGTCCATCGCGCGGCGCGAGGCGATCAGGGCGCGGAGAGCTGCGGAGGATCCGATCGACATGGGAGTTCCCTCAGGCCGTCGCGTTGATTTGGGAGAAGGCGGGTGCGCCGTCGACGTGGACGTTCGCGCCGTCGAGGATGCGACGCGCTTCGGCGACGGCGTCGAGGCCGGCGCGCGCGAGCCGCGCGTTGCGTTCGGCCTTCGCCTGCCATTCGCGGCGCGTCGCGGCCAGCTCGGCGCGGGCTTGGGCGAGGTCCTTGCGCGCGCGCTCCGGCAGATGCAGCAGCACGTCGCGCAACTCGGCGCCGGCGTGCAGACCGAGGTCGAGATCGGCGATCAGTTGCTTGCAGGTGTTCGACGCCAGCGCGAGGTCGTCGGTGACGCGCTCGAGACCGACGGTCGCCGAGACGATCGCGTCGGGGCGACCGTGCTTCAGCGCGGTGTTCTGTTGATCGAGCGCCTGCGACAACTCGCGTTCGGCCGCCAGCGCCTCTTCGAGCCGTCGCTTCAGTTCGTCGACCTTCGATTGCAGCGGGTTCATCGCGACTCCTCGCGGGTGCGCTCGAGCGGGTGGAGGACCGGGGGACGCGAGCCTTCGACCATCGGCGACGTCGGGGCGGCGTGGCGAGCGATGACGTCGTGGACGCGATCGGTCAGCGCGTCGAGACCGTGCTTCGCCAGCGATTCGGCGAAGGCGCCTTCGGCGAGACCCTTGTAGACGTCGGCGCCGGGACCGTCGCCGAACGGGCCGTTCTCGGAGTCCGAGATGCTCTGGAACATCTCGCGGACCAGCGTGCCGACGAGCAGCGACGTGAAGTCCTGCGCGACCTTGCGCGTCGCCGGGGTCGGTTCGCCGTCGCGCGAGCTCGTGCTCGTCGCTGCACCGGTCGACGTGCCTGCGCCCGCACCCGGACCCATGAGGTTCGCGGTGCGCGACAGCGCGTCCAGCGCGTGACGGGCGTCGCGCGTGGCGCGTGCGTTCGACGCGTCCGACTGGGGACGCAGCGCTTGGATCGGGTCGATCACAGGACCTCCAGGTCGGCTTCGAGCGCGTCGGCCTGCTTCAGCATCTGCAGGATCGTGATGAGGTCGCGCGGCGTCGCGCCGAGCGCGTTCAGCGCCGCGGACAGCTCGGCGATCGACGTCGTCGTCGGTAGCACCGTGACGCCGTTGCCGGAGTCGACGGTCGCCGACACGTCGGTGCGGTCGACCGTCGTCGTCTCGCCGTTGCTGAACGGTTGGGGCTGGCTGACGATCGGCGACTCGGCGACGGTGACCGTCAGGTTGCCGTGCGCGATCGCGACCGACCGGATGCGGACCCATTCGCCGGCGATGATCGTGCCGGTCTTCTCGTTGACGACGACGCGCGCGCGCGAGTACGGCGTCAACTGGAGTTCGGAGACCTCGGCGACGAACGCGATGACCTCGTCGGCCTTCAGGTCGGCCGGCACGCGGACGCGGACGGTCGCCGGATCGATCGGCGTCGCGATGCGCTCGCGGTGCGCGTTCAGCACGTTGACCATCCGCGACGCGGTCGCGAAGTCCGGCTTGCGCAGCCGGAACGAGAACGAGTTGTCCTCGGCCAGGAATCGCGTGTCGAGGTCTTCTTCGACGGTCGCTCCGGCCGTCAGGAAGCCGACGGTCGGGTGGTTCTGCGCGACGCTCGCGCCCTTGCCCTCGGCCGAGAAGCCGCCGATCGTGACCGGTCCCTGCGCGACCGCCCAGACCTTGCCGTCCGCGGCTTGCAGCTCGCAGAACAGCAGCGTTCCGCCGAACAGGCTCTTCGCGCCGCCGGTCGCGGACACGCTGACGTCGAGCCGATCGCCTTCGCGCGAGAACGGCGGCAGCGTGGCCGTGACGATCACGAGCGCGGAGTTGCCGGCCGTCAGGTCGCCGGGCTTCAGGTTCAGGTTCTGCTTCGCCAGCAGGTTCGCCAGCGCTTGCCGCGTCGCCGGCGTCGAGTCGCCGGTGCCGTTCAAGCCGACGATGATGCCGGTGCCGATCAGCGCGTTCTCGCGGACGCCTTTGACGTCGGCGAGATCGGAGATGCGGACGAGCACGTCACCGGGACGCGCGGCCGGGGGAGTCGGAGCCTGGAGCAGAACGGCGAGCAGCAACGGTGCGAACATCGAGATCGTCCTTCGAGGAGCGAGCGGGAGGTGCGTCGACGCGAGCGGTCAGAACGGCCAGAGGATGTCGACGACGCGTTCGAACCAGTTCTTCTTCGTCGAGCGCGACAGCGGTCCGCAGGCCTCGTACGTGACCGTTCCGTTCGCGACGAGTTCGGACGCGATCGAGTTCGCGGCGCTGACGTCGAGCGGGCGCACGATGCCGGTGATCGTCATGAAGCGCTCCTCGCCGTCGAGGACCACGCGGCGCTTGCCTTCGACGACGAGGTTGCCGTTCGGCTGCACGTCGATGACGGTCGCGGTGATGCGCGTGTCGAACTTGCCTTCGCGGTCGACTTCGGCCTTGCCGTCGAACGTCCGGCTCGAGCTCCACTCCATCGGCAGCACGTCCTTCGCGATGTCCGGATACGGCTCGAAGCTCGTGATCTCCGCCTTCGCCGACGACGACTTGTCGAACTTCGCTTCGGCGTCGTCCTCGACCTTGGAGTGTTCGCTGACCAGGATCGTCAGGATGTCGCCGACGC
>JAEUIB010000691.1 GCA_016795255.1 Planctomycetota bacterium | reverse complement strand
CTGCGGCCCCCCGCCTCTGTTGAGGTGCAAGGAGGTACGGCCTTCGGCCTCTTGTGGGGTGGGGCCCGGGGGCCGTTGGCCCCCGGCTCGCCTCGACGCCCGAGCGGGCGTCGGGCCCCGCGCAGCGGAACGGCACTCTTTTCCCCGCCGTGGGAAAAACTTTCGGTTCGTCTCAAGACCGGACTCGCTCGAAGCCGACTCAAGAAGCCGGTTTCGCTGACCGCACTTCCGCGGTGAGCCTGTTCGGGGCGTGCCATGTTGTCCACGGTTCGACGCGCGACGTTCGCGAAGCAGGCCAAGGTGCTCGCGCTCCCGCTGTTGGTCGCGTTGGCCTGCGGCATCGCCATCGGCGCGAAAGACGACGGGCCGCGCGCGACCGCGGCGACCGCGAGCGCCGATCCGGCCAACGCCTCCGGCACCCCCACCTCGGAAACCGCGAAGCCCGCTCTCGGCAAACGCACGACGCCGACCCTGCCCGAAACGCCATCGCTGACCGGGGTCTGGATGCTGCTGCTCGCGCTCGCCGCCGGCGGCGTCGCCGTCGTGATGGCGGCGAAGCGCGGAGGCTTCGCGCGCGCCGGCAACGGACAACTCGCGGTCGTCGACTCGATCGCGCTCGGGCCGAAGCGCCTCGTCCACCTGATCCGCTGCGGGGATCGCAAGTACCTGGTCGCGAGCTCCGAGTCGGGCGTCCAATGCCTCGCGACCCTGCCGCAGGACGCGCACGAAGCCGAAGTCGACGTGCTCGCCGAGACCGCGGATGCCGACTCCGAGTTCCGCCGCATGCTCGAGCCCGCGGGGAGCAAGGCATGAAGCGCCTCGCGCTGCTCGTCCTCGTCGTCGCGCTGTGGCTCGCGTCGGCCGCGACCTCGTGGGCCCAGGCCCCCGCCGCCGGCACGTCCGCCGAGGGTGCGGTCTCGGCCGCACTCGAGTCGTCGATCGAACAACAGATGAATGACCTCGCGCCGCCGATCCGGATGGCGCTGCTGATCTCGGTCCTCGTGTTCCTGCCGTCGCTGCTGCTGACGGTCACGTGCTACACGCGGATCATCATCGTGCTGTCGTTCGTGCGCCGCGCGATCGGCACGACCGAACTGCCGCCGAACCCGGTGCTGGTCGGCATCGCGCTGTTCCTGACCGCCGGCGTCATGTCCCCGACGTTCTCGCGGGTCTACGACAAGGCGCTCGGCCCACTGCTCGAACAGAAGATCGGCGCGGTCGACGCGCTGGCGGTGTCCTCGGCGGAGCTGAAGACGTTCCTGCTCGAGCAGACGCGCGAGGACGATCTGCTGTTCGCGCTCGACCTCGCGCAGACCGAGCGCCCCGAAACCGAAGCCGACATGCCGCTGTCGGTCGCCGTCCCGGCGTTCGTGCTGTCCGAGCTGCGCACCGCGTTCCGCATGGGCTTCCTGATCTTCCTGCCGTTCGTGCTGATCGACCTCATCGTCGCCAGCGTCCTGTTGTCGCTCGGCATGTTCATGCTGCCGCCGACGATCATCGCGACGCCGCTGAAGATCCTGTTGTTCGTCCTCGTCGACGGTTGGGCGCTGGTCGTCCACTCGCTGGCCCTGTCGTTCACGCCGACCTGAAGGACGCGCCATGGACCCCGACTTCGCCGTCGAACTCGCCCGCCACACGCTGCTGACCGCGCTGACGATCGCGGCGCCGCTGCTGGCCGCGACGCTGTTGCTCGCGCTCGTGCTCGCGCTGCTGCAGACGATCCTCAACCTGCAAGAACAGACGCTGACCGTCATCCCGAAGATCGTCATCGCCGTGCTCGTGACGTTCCTGCTGACGCCGTGGGTGCTGCGCTCGCTGATCGACTTCACCGTGCCGATGCTCGGCCACATGCTGTCGAACGGGAGCGGCGCGTGAGCAGCATCCTCGACGGCCTGCCGATCCTGCCGGTGTTCCGCGTGCTCGCGGTCGCGACCGCGTTCCCGCTGCTCGCCGGCCCCGGTGCGCCGCGGATGGTGCGCCTCGCGATCGGTCTGTCGCTGTCGGTGCTGATCCTCGGCTCGATCCCGGCGACTCCGCAATTGCCGGTGTCGGCGATGCTCGTGCTCGTGCCGTTCGAAGTCCTGCTCGGCTTCGCGCTCGGCTACGTGTTCACGCTGCCGTTCGAAGTGCTGGCGGTCGGCGGCGACCTGCTCGGTCAGGAAATGGGCCTGAACACCGCGACGCAGTTCGACCCGGTCTCGGGCCGGCCGGTGCCGCTGCTCGCGCGCCTGTTCGAGATCCTCGGGCTCGTGCTGTTCGTCGAGGCCGGCGGCATGCAACTGCTGTTGCGCACCGTCGCCGCGTCGTTCGAGGTCGTGCCGCCGGGCTCGATCCTCGACCCGCCGTTGCTCTACGAATCGCTGATCGAGAACACGATGCGCGCGGTCGACGCCGGCATCGAACTCGCGCTGCCTGCCGCCGCCGTGCTGATGATCGTGACCGTCGCGACGACGTTCGTCGCACGCACGGTGCCGAAGCTGCACGTGCTCGACTTCGCGTACGCCGCGCGCCTGATGCTGGCCTTGGTCCTGGTCGCGGCGCTGTTGCCGCGCCTTCTGCCCGCGTTCAACAACTTCGCCGACGCCGCGGCGGACCGATTCCTCGCGGCGCTGCGGGAGAGTCGGTGAACCGTGGCCGAAGTCGACCAGGAACAAAAAACCGAGGAGGCGACCCCGAAGCGCCGCGACAAGGCGCGCGAAGAAGGTCGCGTCACGCAATCCCCCGACCTCGTGTTCGCGGTGCTGACGCTCGCGTGCGCCGCCACGCTCGCGTTGTCGGGCTCCGCCGTGACCGCGGCGTTCCGCGACGTCCTGACCGGCGCCATCGCGATGTTCCGCCCGGAGCTCGCCGGCGACGTCGGTCCGCTCGCGCGCTCGGTGCCGGTGAAAGTCGTCTCCGCGTTGTTGCCGCTGTTCGTCGCGCTGTTCGCCGCTGCTCTCGTCACCGCGCTGTTCCAGATCGGCTGGCATCCGGTGCCGTCGAAGCTGAGCCCGAAGTTCGAGAAGGTCGTGCCGAACTTCGATCCGTCGCGCTTCGTCAGCGCCCGCAGCATCACCGAAATGGGCATGTCGATCCTGAAGTTCGTCGCGCTCGCGGGCATCGGGACCTTCTTCCTGAAGAACGACGTCCTGCGCCTGCTCGAGGCCGCGGACTCCGCGACCGTCGCCGGGCGCGCGTTCGACCTGCTGCTGCACCTGATGTTCGTGCTCGGACTGATGATGCTCGCGATCGGCGCGCTCGACTTCGTCCTCAAGCACCGTCAGCTCGAGAAGGACCTGCGGATGACCAAGGAAGAGGTCAAGCAGGAGGCGAAGGACGCGGCCGGCGATCCCGAGATCAAGGCGCGCATCCGGCGCCGCCAGCGCGAAGTCGCGATGCAGCGCATGATGGACGACGTGCCGAAGGCGTCGGTCGTCATCACGAACCCGACCCACTACGCGGTGGCGTTGAAGTACACCGCGGGCCAGCACGCGCCGAAGGTCGTCGCGAAGGGCGCCGACTTCATCGCGCTGAAGATCCGCGAACTGGCGAAGGCCGCGAACGTCCCGCTCGTCGAGAACCCGCCGCTCGCGCGCGCCCTCTACGGCAGCGTCGAGGTCGGCGACGAGATCCCGCCGACGCTGTACCAAGCGGTCGCTGAAGTCCTCGCGGCGATCTTCCGGACCAAGCACAAGCTCGGGAGGCCCGCATGAGCGCGCGCACGAACGCGGTCGCCCTGCCGACCAAGAAGCGCGGAACCGGCGAACTGGTGCTGATCGCCTGCGTCGGCATCATCCTCGGCCTGCTGCTGCTGCCGTTGCCGACGCCGCTGCTCGACGCGCTGCTCGCGCTGAACATCACGGTCTGCCTGATCGTGCTGTTCACCGTGCTGCTGACGGAGTCGCCGCGCGCGTTCACGTCGTTCCCGTCGTTGCTGCTGTTCCTGACCTTGTATCGACTCGGTCTGAACGTCGCGTCGTCGCGTCTGATCCTGCTCGACGGTGACGCCGGCAAGGTCATCGAGGCGTTCGGCAAGTTCGTCGTCGGCGGCGATCTCGTCGTCGGCGTGATCGTGTTCTCGATCCTCGTGATCGTCCAATTCGTCGTCATCACCAAGGGCGCCGGCCGCATCTCGGAAGTCGCGGCGCGCTTCACGTTGGACGGCATGCCCGGCAAGCAGATGGCGATCGACGCCGACCTGAACGCCGGAATCATCGACGGCGAGCAGGCGCGCAAGCGCCGCTCGGAGCTGGTCAAGGAGACCGAGTTCTACGGAGCGATGGACGGCGCGTCGAAGTTCGTCCGCGGCGACGCCGTCGCCGGCTTGATCATCACCGTCGTCAACCTGATCGGCGGACTCGTGCTCGGCCTGCTCGAGGGCATGGACCTCGCCGAAGCGATGCACCGCTACTCGATCCTGACGATCGGTGACGGTCTGGTCGCGCAGGTGCCGGCACTGATCGTGTCGACGGCCGGCGCGCTGCTGGTCACGAAGTCGTCGTCGGAAGAACTGCTCGCGGCCGAGCTCGGCGGACAGTTGTTCGCCAACGAGCGCGTGTTCGCTCTGGTCGCGGTCGCCGTGTCGGTGCTCGGCTTGATGCCGGGACTGCCGATGCTGCCGTTCCTGCTGCTCGGCGGCGCGGTCTACGCGCTGGCCCGCGTGGTCTCGAATCGCAAGTCGCAGGCGAAGCCCCCGCCTCCGCCGCCGCCCGCGGCGAAGCCCGAGTCCGAGCAGATCGAAGACCTGCTCGCCACCGATCGCCTGCTGGTCGAAGTCGGCTACCGCCTCGTGGGTCTGGTCCAGACCGGGCCCGGCGGCGGACTGCTCGACCGCATCGGCCAACTCCGCCGACGGTTCGCGCAGGACATCGGTCTGGTGCTGCCGCCGATCCGCGTCCGCGACGCCGCCAGCATCGACGCGCGCGGCTACCGCATCGTCGTCAACGGCGAATGCGTCGCCGAGGGCTCGATCCATCCGGGCTGCGTGCTCGCGATGCCTCCGTCCGACCGCGCGGAACCCGTCCCCGGCGTGCTCACCCGCGACCCGACGTTCGGCCTGCCGGCGTACTGGGTCCGCGAGGACGATCGCGACGAGGCCGAGCTCAAGGGCTACACGGTCATCGAACCGTCCGCGGTGCTCGCGACCCATCTGTCCGAGAGCATCAAGGTCCACGCGCACGACATCCTCTCGCGCGACGACACGAAGTCGCGCGTCGAGCAGCTCAAGAAGGCGTCGCCGACGCTGGTCGACGAAGTCACGCCGAGCCCGCTCGGACTGGGCGACGTCCACCGCGTGCTGAAGAACCTGTTGCGCGAGAACGTGTCGATCAAGCACCTCGCGCCGGTGTTCGAGACGCTCGCCGACCACGCCGGCCGCACGAAGGACGCCGACGTGCTGACCGAGTTCGTCCGCGAGCGCATCTCGCGGTCGATCGTCGGCGAATACACGGACGCGAAGGGAACGCTGGTCGCACTGACGCTCGACCCGATGCTCGAGCAGCAGGTCGCGGAGTCGGCGAACGACCCGAACCGCCTCGGCCAGATCGTCCGACGCGTCTCCGAACTGACCCTGAAGGCGTTCGCCGAGCAGGCGAAGACCGGCAAGAACCCCGTGCTCGTGGTGCGCCCGACGCTGCGCCGCGTGCTGGCTCTGCACCTGCTGGAGCAGAAACCCCGGGTGCCGGTGCTGTCCTACAACGAGATTGCGAGCGTGAAACGCATCGAACCGGTTTCGGTGGTGCGAATGACTGAAGAAACGCGGGAGGCCGTCCGATGAGACTGAAGACGTTCGTGGGCGCGTCGATGGCCGAGGCACTCGATCGCGTCCAGAAAGAACTCGGAGCCGATGCGCTCGTCCTCGAGACCCGGACGCGCGGCGAGTCGACCGAGATCGTCGCGGCCGACGTCGAGCGCGAGGAACCCGCGGAGGGTGTGATGAAGCTGCGTGCCGAAGTGGCCCTGTTGCGCCGCGACGTCGAACGACTCGCGCAGGGCTCG
>JAEUIB010000606.1 GCA_016795255.1 Planctomycetota bacterium | reverse complement strand
CGCTCGGGTGCGGGCTAACCTCGTCGGTCGAGCGTTCCCCCCGACCCCCCTTTGGAAGGATCATCGCGTTATGGCAAAGATGGCGCAGAAGGCGACCGAACGTGGTTCCGCCGGCAGCATGTGGACCATCGGCGGACTCATCGTCGTCGTCGTGGCGGGCGGGCTCTTCTACCTGAAGCAGGACTTCGGCAAGTCGGCGCCGGTCAACGCGGCGACGGGCGTGAAGGCCGCGCTGCCGGTGGCTGCTGCCGCCGAGGACAAGCGCGAAGCCGCGCCGGCTCCGGACGAGGAGATGTCGGCCGAGCTGACGAAGTACACCGACAAGAACGGCGTCACGCACTTCGTGAAGCGTGACCCGGTCAAGTCCGTGACGCCGGACGGCAAGACCACGCTGTGGACGGCCGAGGTCAAGGTGTCGAACTTCTCGATGGCGCAGGACAAGATGAAGACGCCGGACGCGGCGCGCGTGCGCGATCGCAAGCTGAAGATGCCGCGCCTGCAGCGCGACGCGACGTCGGGCAAGTACGTGACGGGCAAGGGTCGCAACCAGGGCACCCAGACGACCACGACGAACCCGAATCCGACGAACGCCGGCGACAACAAGTAAGGTCGCGACGCGTTCCAGACGGCGGCCCGATCGGACTCCGCTCCGGTCGGGCCGCTGCCGTTGCAGGGGCGCACTCCGCCTTCATCGGGTCAGTGCTTCGATGGCCTCGCGCGCGCGCGCGTTGGTCGGATCGCGCGCGAGGAGTTCCCGCAGTTCGCCGAGCGCCTGCGCGCGCAGCGCGGGGAATTCGGCGAGCAGTAGCGCGCGATGCAATCGCGCCGCGTGGAACTCGGCGTCGAGATCGAGCGCGAGCGTGAACTTCTCGATCGCCAGGCGCGTGTCGCCCCGGACCCGCTCGAGCTCACCCCACGCGTCGAACCACTCCGGTCGTGGCGGGAACCGTTGGACGAGCTCTTCGAATCGATCGGCGGCTTCGCCGTACCGGCCCGCGAGACCGAGCGCTTGGCCGAGCCGGAACAGCGCCTCGGGGATCAAGTCGGCGCAAACCGTCGCGAGCGGCGCGCTCGCGTCGACGGCGCGGACGAACGCTTCGAGACCCGCGGCCGCGTCGTCGGCCTGTCCTGCTTGCAGGCGAGCGGTCGCGGCCGCGATGCGACACCGCCAGCTCTGGCGCACGTCCGGCAATGCGACGTCGGCGGCCCGGTCGAAGCGCGTCGCCGCGGAGTCGTACGCGCCGGCCTCCAGATCCAACGACGCGAGGCCCATCCACGCCGACGTCGATCGGGGCCACGAACGCAGCGTCGCTTCGTAGAGCGCGCGCGGCGACGCGAACTCGGCCGCGCGCATCCACGTCAGTGGAGCGAGCACGGCGACGACCGCGAGCGACCACGCGAGACGCCGGGTCGGCGTTTGATTCCGCAGCGCACCGGCGAAGGCCGCCGCGAGCCCGAACAGCGGCACGTACGCGAAGCGCTCGGCCAACACGGTGCGCATCGGCAGCAGCAGGTTCGCCGCCGGCAACAGCGCGACGAAGAACCAAGCGAGCCCGGTGAGCACGAACGGGTTGCGGCGCCGCGCCACGACGACGAGGACGCCGACGACCGTCGCGGCGACCACCGCGCCGCGGACGATCGCCGGTTCCGCGGGATGGAACAGCGAGGCGTCCCACAGGAAGTTCGGATCGACCGGCCAGACGACGAGGCGCAGCAGCGTGCCGAGCCCGAGCAGCGCGTACGGCAGATGGGTCGCGAACGATCCGCCGTACCACGCGACCTGCGGCTGGATCCCCGGCCGGAACCACGTCAGGTAGCCGGCGAGGTAGATCGCACTGCCGACGCTCAGCGCGACCAGCGGACGCCGCGATGCGCGCGGCAGCCAACGTCCCGTCCGCATGCGGACGTCGAGGACGTACAACGCCGGCAGCATGACCCCGCTCTCCTTGGAGAGCCCGGCGACGACCGCGATCAGCACGAGTCCGAACCCGCCGCGCCCGGTGCGCTCGGCTCGCCGTGCGACGAGCAGCGCAGCGAGGATCGCGACCGCGACCAGCAGATCGGCACGGCTCGAGATCCACGCGACCGCTTCGGTCGCCAGCGGGTGGACGCAGAACAGCGCGGCGCCGCACGCCGCCGGCCCGGCGCCGACGAGCGCCGTCAGCCACGCGCACAGCAGCAACACGACCAAGGCGTGCAGCCCGACGTTCACCGCGTGGAAGCCGCACGGATCCGGGCCGAACACGTGCAGATCGAGCGCGAACGACGTCGTGCGCAACGGCCGCCAGATGTCCGGGTCCGGTGGCGTCGCGACGGTCGTCGGTTCGGTGAAGAACGCGCCGGGCGCATCGTCGCGCGTCAACTGCGCCACGTTGTCGACGATGAACCGATGGTCGTCGGAGACGAACTCTCCGCAGCGCACCGGCCAGTACACGGTCACGGCCAGCACGACCAGAATCAGCGCGATGCCGATGCGCGCGAGAGGGCTTTGCGATTCAACCGTGGGGGACATCGGGCACGACGGGCTTCAGTTCGTTCGGAGCCGCTCCGTGTCGCGCGCGGACGAGGGCGCGCGGCGCGTGCGACAGGATCGTCGGGAACGCTTCGCACGGTGTCCAGCAGTTCGGACAGCGCAGCGCGTGGGCGTCCTCCGCCGCGGCGATCGCATCGGGACGAGCGAGCGCCGCCCGCAGCGAGTACCCGACGTCGCGCAGGTTGGCGAGCGGCCGATCCCACGTCGCGCACGGGAAGACGCGCAAGTCGGCGTCGACGAACACCGAACTCGCGAGCGCCGAGCACGGCAGCGGCGAACGCCCGCGCTCGAGGTACTCGACCGCGAGCTTCCAGTACGTCGCTTCGAGCCAACGCAACCGCAGCGGCGTGCTGCGCGGCTGCGTGCGCCGACGTCGTTCCTCGTCGTGCAGGAAGGCCACCAGCCGCTCGCGGTCCGGGACGTCGTCCGGCCGGTTGCGGTAATAGTGCGGCGCGTGGTGCGCGAGGTTGAAGTGCAGCTGCTCGCGCGCGACCCCGGGCAGATGTGCGAGCACGTCGTCGACGAGTTGCGCCGGACGCGCGTCGTTGCGCGACGAGAACGTCAGCCCGACGTACGCCTGGAATCGCCGCGACCGCAGAGCGCTCAACCGTTCGAACGTCTCGCGGGCGCGGTCGAAGGCTCCGGCGCGGCCCCGCAGACGGTCATGCAGTTCCGGCGGACCGTCGATGCTCACGGTGACGACGAGCTTCGGCAACGGCAGTTCGAGCGTCGCGCGGACCGCGTCCTCGACTCGTTCCGGCTCCTGACCCGCAGTCGGGAAATCGAGCACGAACACGCGCGTGCGCGACACCGCCGCGGTCACGATCGCCAGGAAGTCGTCGCGCTCGACGACGTCGCCGCCGGACAGATTGATCCACGACAGCTCGGGATTCGCGGCGAACAGGCGCTCGATCTCGTCGGTGCGCGCGCCGGGCCGCGGAGCCTTCCACAGCGCGCAGATCGCGCAGCGGCACGAACACTCGTCGGTGACGATGTACGTCAATTTGTACGGCGTACGGCGGCGGAACTGCGCGGCCGCGAGATCGGCGTAAAACCCGAACGCGCGCCGCGTCGCCGACGCTGCCGACGTCCGCGGCCTCATGGAGCGGCGACTCCGACCGCGATCGGCTCTTCGAGCGCCGCGAGCGCCGCCGACGACACCAACGACGGGCTGATCGCGCGCATGCAGAGCGGCGTTCGGCACAGCGACGTCTTCGCGTTCGAGTTCGTGATGCACGGCGAACAGCCGAGGCCGAGGTAGAACGCGCGAGAACCGGGCGATTGCGGGCCGTACAGCATCGGCTGGTTCGGACCGTACAAGCCGATGACGCGCCGCCCGAGCGCCGACGCGAGATGGACCGGCGCCGTGTCGTTCGACACCACCAGGTCCGCGCGCGCGAGGAACTCGATCAGATCGAGGATCGAGAACAAGCCGGCGACGTTGCGGTGCGTCGCGCCGATCTTGCGTGAGAGTTCGGCGACCAGCGCGCGCTCGCGCCGATCGCCGGTCAGGACGACGAACGCGTCGCGCTCGCGGACGAGGTCTTCGGCCAACCGAGCGAAGTGATCGAGTGGCCAGCGTCGGCCTTCGAAGTGGTCGCCGCTGCCGGCGTGGAGGACGACGAGCGGTCGCGTGCCGATCGGCCACGCGCGCAACAGTGCGTCGACACGAGCCGCCGCGTCGACGTCGCGCGGCACGCGCAGCGGTGCGAGATCCGCGACGTCCACACCGAGCGCTTCGACGAGCCCTTGGAAGATCCGGCTCATGTGCCGATCCTCGCGGTAGCGCACGGCGAGGTCGTACGCGACGTGCCGCCGCTGGTTCGGCGTCTCGAATCCCACGGAGAACGCGGGCCGCGCGAGCGCGACCAGGATCGCACTCGTCGTCAGGAATTGTTCGAAGTCGACGACGAGGTCGTACGACCGCGCACGCAACTCGCGAGCGAGTCGCACGAGGCGCACGGCCGCGCCGAGCGCG
>JAEUIB010000580.1 GCA_016795255.1 Planctomycetota bacterium | reverse complement strand
CATCGTCAGCAATCCGACGGTCGCGAGTTGGAGAACGATCATCAGGGCGGCGAGTGGCTTCGACATGGCGCGAGCGGACTCCTCTCGGGCGGATCCGCGTGTGGATCCGCACGGTTTCGGATCGTCCCGGAGCGACTTCGCTCGCGGGGATCGGCGCGGCCTGCGGCGGTGTGCGACCGGCGCAAGCCCGCGGTCCCCTGGGACCTACGGGCGAGCCCACGCGCGATCGTCCGACCCGCCGCTCCCCGCGAAGGGGCGAACAGTCTATGGACTTCCAAGCACTCGCGATACCAGCCGCACGCCGGAGGCGCGGACGCGGATTCGTCGTGAAGCCGGGCGTTGCCGCGGGGGCGAGGCGAGATATCGGCATGCACGGGTCGGCGGTGTCCTCGCGAGCGACTGACGGGACTCGCATCACGCCTGCCACCGATCGCGCGGGGGACCTGCGACTCCCATTCGACCGGCCAGCCCGTCGCGAAACGACCGCGAAACGACCGTGGAACGAACGGCTCGGACTCACGGTCACGGGATTCGAGCCGCTGCCGCGTCTGCTGTCCGTCACGGTTGGCATTCGCGGGGGCGTGAACTAGACTTGGAACCGGTCGTCCCCGTGCGGCGCATCGTGTCGTGCCGTGCCGACCACTCGTGGCGCCTACCCCTTGCCCGGGACGCCTCCTCGAGGAGGAGCTGCATGTCAACGTGGAAGCTCGCTGCCTGCCTTGCTCTCACCTCCCTCGCGTGGGGTGGGGTCGCCGAAGCCGGCAAGCTCAAGATCACTTCGACCACGTTCGGGTGGAATCCGTTCACGCAGACGACGACGTCGGGTGGCAACGGCCCGCTGGGCGCTTTCCCGCCGGCCGCCGTGAACCAGACGATCGAGATCGGCTTCAGCAAGTCGATCAGCAAGAAGTCGGTGAAGGCGAACACGGTCGCGGTGAAGACCGTGCCCGGCTCGGTGCTGTCGGCGCTCGGGATCACGCCGCCGCTGCCCGGCGGTCAGATCGCGCCGGTCGAAGTCGAGGTCGTCGGCAACAAGCTGCGCATCAAGCCGATCACGCTGTTCATCGGCACCAGCATCGCCTTCGGCTTCGTCGAGAACGGCTTCTACCAGGTCGAGCTGAAGGGCGGGAAGAACGGGCTGAAGGGCGGCAGCTCCACGCTGCAAAAGAGCCTCGTCATCACGTTCCGCACGACGACGCAACTCGGTGATCCGAAGGCCGGCGCGCCGACCGCATCCGTGCTGATCGACGACGTCACGTTCGGGACGAAGTCGTTGTCGGCGACGGTCCCGCAGAACCCCGTCGCGAGCCCGTCCGGCTTGCTGGCCGAGACGCAGCCGCCGCCCGCGCTCCGCATCCAGTTCGACGAGCCGATCGTGCCCTCGTCGGTCATCAACGCGGCGTCCGGCGTCAGTCCGTCCATCCTGGTGCAGCTCGACGTCGACAACGTGCCGACGACGACCGGCGACCGCATCCCGTTGCCAGGGACCTTCGCGCTCACCCAAACGGCCACGTCCGCGCAGATCGAGTTCAAACCGATCTTCGCGTCGATCCCGAGCGATCGGCTGTACGTCGTGACCGTGAAGCCGACCGTGCAAGACTTGCTCGGCAACTCCGTGTTCTCGCTGACCGGGGACATCGGCGCAGTGTCGGTCTTCGCGTTCCGGACCAAGAACACGGGCGTCGTCCCCGTCGCTCCGATCACGGAGACGTTCGCCGGCCAGGCGAAGCTCGACACCACCGTGTCGTCCGCCGACTGGGCCAAGACGACGCCGGGTCTGCTGAAGGCGGGCGTCGGTGGTGGTACCGGTGCCGACGGCGCCTTCGAACCGCTGACGGACGTCGTCCTGCCGACCGCCGAGTTCGATGTCGGCCTCGGGATGAACGTCCCGCGCATCTACAACTTCCAGTCGGTCACGATCAACACGGGCATCACCGTCAGCGCGACGGGTGAGTTCCCGCTGATCATCTTCAGCACCGGTCCGGTGACGATCAACGGCACGCTGGACGTCAGCGGAGCCGCGGGCCAGGTGTTCAGCGAGAACAGCATCACGCCGGGTTCGCCCGGCGTCGGCGACCTCGGCGGGACCGATGGTGGTCTCGGCGGGTCGGTCACCGACGGCGTCAACCTCAACACGCCGTTGTTTGGCGGCACGCCGACGGGATACAAGGCGGCGGTCCTCGCGCGCCAGGGACTCGGTGGGTTGACCACCGCGCTGACCGACTTCCAACTCACGAAGTCGGGTGGCGTGTCGTTCTCGGCCGGTCACGTCGGCCTGTGGATCCAGCCGAACGTCGGCACCGGATCGTCGGTCGCCGGTTCGTCGCCGGGCAACCAGATCACGCACAACCACCCGACGTTCCGCATCCAGTCGGTCACGAACGCGAACACGCTGGTCGTGACCAACGAGTTCGGACCGCTGACGCAGCAGAGCCTCGACCTGTACGAGCTGCCGGCGCCGCCGATCGCGAAGCCCGGCGACCCGTTCGTCATCGGCGACTTGCGCGGCCACGACGGCGTCGACGGACCGTTCGCGACGACCTCGGGCCGCGGCTCGATGGGATTGACCGTCGCGCAGTCGTTCATCACGCAGGTGCGTGCGGGCGGTGGTGGCGGCGGCGGTGGTCGCTACGTCGGCAACGACGGTGAGAACGCGCCGAACGTCGGGACCGCGGCGGGAACGCCGGGTGGCGACGGCGGATCGGGCCATCTGTCCGGAACGGTCGCCGGCAAGACCGACACGACGCTGACGGTCACGGGCACGCCGTTCACCGGGCTCGACCTCGACGGTGGCGCCGATCCGACGATCGAGCCGCCGTACGTCGTGTTCCCCGACACCTCGTCGCCGCTGTACTTCGAGGTCGCGGCGAGCAGCGCGAACTCGCTGACGATCGCGCCGATCGACATCGACCCGAGCCATCCGTTGGATCTCGACCACGACGGCATCCTCGACCTGTCGGACATGACCGCGTTGGTGCCGGGCGACACGTTCCGGCTCGAGCCGAGCTTCTTCATCGGCGGTAGCGGCGGTGGCGGCAGCGGCGTCCACTGCGGGAACTCGACGAAGCTGACCGCGGCGCCGAACCTGACGCAGCCGACGTGGACTCCGGGCAGCGGCGGTGGTGCGGGCGGCGGCGCGCTGATCATCGAATCGACGAAGCGCATCGCCGTCGGTGTCGAAGGCACGATCGACGCGAGCGGTGGCGAGGGCGGCCGCACGACCGGAACGTTCTCGGTCGGCGCGTCCGGCGGCGGTGGCGGTGGCGGCGGCTCCGTGCTGCTGCGCTCGGCCGACACGTCGTCGTTCGCGGTGCGTTGCCTCGGCCTGATCGACGCGGACGGTGGCGAGGGTGGCGCGAGCCTGGTCGACGGCGGCAAGGGCGGCGGCGGTCGCCTGCGCTTCGAAGCGATCAACAGCAACCTGTCGCCGGCGTCGTTCACGAGCGGTGGCGAGTCCACCGTGAAGCCGGACCTGACGGCGACCGATCTCGGCACCTTCATCCCTCAGGATTCGCCGAGCCTCGGGCAGTCGCAGTTCTACTTCTCGGGTGTGCTGGCGCCGATCTACACCAGCTTCACGATCACGTACAACGCGACGATCGACGGCGTGGTGACCGAAGGGCTGACGTTCACGGACGTCGACCTCGCGAACAACGTCGAGGTGCCGTTCGTGATCTCGTTCAACGACGCGACGATCCTGCCGAACGGGAACATCGATCCGAACTCGATCGACAACGTGTTCGACTCCGACATCTCGAACCTGTCGGGTCAGTTCCTGCGCTTCCGGATCGTGCTGCAACCCGAGACGCTGATCTCCGGCCAGCTGTTCAAGCGCGTTCAGATCGACACCGTCCAGGTCGAGATCTCGACCTGAGGTGGGCGTCGGCCGCGAGGACGGCCGGTCCGTCGGCGACCGATGCATGAACCGGTCGATGCGGATGCGCTCGGCGAGACGTCTTCCGTGATCCCCGTCGCTGCCGTCCTGGTGGACGCGCGGACGCGGGTCCGTGGAGGCCTCGACCTGCGCGGCGCGACCATCGCGCGCATCGGGACGCCAGCACCCGATTCGGCCAGCCGCCGACTCGCGATCGCCGGCCTCCGCAATGCGCACGTGCATCTGGATCTGAGCCTGGTCCGCGGCGTGCCGCGAGCGACGCGCGGCTTCGCCGCGTGGGTGCTCGATCTGTTGCGCTGCCGTGGGCCGTTCGATCCGTCGTTCTTCCAGCGCGGCGCCGAAGCGGGTTGTCGCGAAGCGCTCGCCACCGGCACCGTATCGGTCGGTGACATCGACTCGTCGGGGGCCGCGGCCGCGGTCGTCGCGTCGAGTGGTCTGAAGGGGGTCTCGTTCCGCGAGATCCTCGGCTCGGGCAAGGACGAGGCGACGCTGCTTCAGCTCGAGCGCTGGCTGGACGCGTTCCCGAGCTTCGCGCCGGCGGGCCTCGTGCGGCCGGGGATCTCGCCGCACGCGCCGTACTCGACGTCGCCGGGGCTGTACCGCGGAGCTGCGCGTCTGTCGCGCGCACGCGGACTCACGCTGACGACGCACGTCGCGGAGACGCTGGCCGAGCGCGAGTTCCTCGAGCACGGTGGCGGCGAGTTCGGCGAGTTGCTGGCCCGCCTCGGCGCGCCGAATCCGCGGCTCGGGTCGCCGCCGGCCGTGCGTCCGATCGCGGATCTCGAGGAGCTCGGCGTGCTCGGACCGCAAAGTCTGCTCGCCCACGTGAACTACCCCGAGCCGGACGATCCGGAGCGCCTCGCGCGGACGCGGGCCGCCGTCGCGTTCTGTCCGCGCAGCCACGCGTTCTTCGGTCACCCGGCCCACGGCCGTCACCCGATCGCGCGGTTGCTGGCCGCCGGAGTCCGCGTCGCGATCGGCACCGACTCGCGCGCGAGCAACGGGTCGCTGAACCTGTTCGACGAACTCGCGTACCTGCGCGCGTCCCGGCCGGACCTGTCGCCGGCCACCCTGTGGACGGCGGTCACCGAGACCGGCGCCGCGATCCTCGACGGCGGGAGCGGTCGCCTCGCCGAAGGAGAGCCCGCGGACGTCGTGGTCGTCGAGTTCCCGTTCGACGTCCCGGCGACGGCGGAAGCTTGCGTCGATGCGCTGACGCTCGGTCAGGCGTCCGTGCTCGCGACCTACGTCGACGGCCGCCTGGCCCATGCGAGTCCCGCGGCCGGCGACGAAGCGCTTCCCTTGACGGAGGTCGGTTGAGACCTATCGTTGGACCCTTCGTCGCGACCAGATACGCCGACTGGCGGGCTGGACGGCGCCGGCTTTCGGAGGATCGATGACGGCGAGTCTCACCGAGTCGATCGCTCAGCTCGAGCGCCTGATCTCGCAGCACCAACGCTTCGTCCTGGCCGGTCACGTCAACATCGACGGGGATTCGCTCGGGTCGATGCTCGGGATGGCCGACGCGCTGCGACACCTCGGTAAGTCCGTGCGGTGCATCGTGTTCGAGCCGGTCGCCGAGCGCTACGCGTTCCTGCCCGGAGCGGGGTCCGTCGAGATCTTCGATCCGGTCGCGCACGCGGCCGCGTTGCGGGACTCCGGCGTGTTCATGATGTTCGACTTCTCGAGCACGAACCGCATTCCCGGCCTGTGGGACCTCGTGACGGCCAGCGGAGCGACGAAGGTCTGTTTCGACCACCACCCGACCGCGACGCTGCCGGGGGACGTCAACGTCCACGATCCGTCGTCTCCGGCGACCGGGACGATCGTCCTGCAAGTTCTGCGGCACCTGCATGTTCCATTGTCGAAAGCCATCGCGGAGTCGCTGCTCGTCGCGATCAGCACGGACACCGGCTGGTTCCGCTACTCGAACACGACGCCGGCCGTGTTGCGCGACGCGTCCGACCTGACCGCGACCGGCATCGACCCGCACCGCGTGTATCGCGAGGTCTATCAGCGCAATGAAGTCGCACTGATCCGCGTGATCGGCGCCGTCGCCGCCGAACTGCACGACGAGTTCGACGGACGGCTGCTGTGGGCGACGATCCCGAAGGCGCTGATCGACCGGCTCGGCGTCGGCACGTTCGAGACCGATCAACTCCTCGATTTGTTGCGGACGGGGCGTGACGTCGAATGCGTCGCTCTGTTGCGGGAGACTCATGCTCGGGACGTTCGCGTGAACCTGCGGTCGCGCGGCGCCGTCGACTTGACACCGATCGCGCGCGAGATGGGGGGCGGTGGTCACCGGCACGCGGCCGGCGCGACCCTGAACTGCAGTCTCGCGCAGGCGGAGGAGCGCGTCCTGCCGCTCGTCCGCACGGCGCTCGCCGCCGGGCTGCGAGGCTCCGCAGCCGCGCGGTGACGTGACGGAGCCATGGCGGGGGCCCCGGTCACGGAACCGGGATGCGACACTGGAGATCGAGCCCAAAAGCCGCTGAAATCCCGCCCCACGATTCGGGCCATCGGAAAGACGTCCTCGTGTACGCGATCATTTCGGACCTTCATTCGAACCTCGAGGCACTGTCGTCGGTGCTCGACCGGATCGAACGTGCGAAGGTCGAAGAGATCGTCTGCCTCGGCGACGTCATCGGCTACGGCCCCGATCCCGAACCCTGCATCGACTTGGTCCGCTCCCGCTGCCGATTCACGATCCGCGGCAACCACGACGACGCGCTGCTGTCGGACGCGGCGGACTTCAACCCGATCGCCCGTGAGGTCATCGACGGCACGCGCCAACTGCTGAAGCCCGGCCTGTTCTCGTCGGTCGCGAAGCGCGAGCGCTGGAACTTCCTGAAGAACCTCGAGATCGAGCGGCGCGAAGGCCCGGTCCTGTACGTCCACGGTTCGCCGCGCGACCCGGTCAAGGAATACGTGATGCGGACCGACGTCGTGTTCGCACCGGACAAGCTGCGCGAGGGCTTCGAGCGCATCGATCAATTGTGCTTCGTCGGGCACACGCACCAGCCCGGCGTCTTCATCGAGCGCTTCGACGGCGATCGGCCCTACTACGAGCACCGAGCTCCGCACGAACTGAAGGACGGGATCTACGTCCTCGGCCAGGAGAAAGTCCTGTGCAACGTCGGCTCGGTCGGGCAGCCGCGCGACGGCGATCCGCGCTCGTGCTTCGTCGTCGTCCACGAGGGCGCCGACGGCCGGCCGACGAAGATCCAATTCGTCCGCGTCGAGTACGACTTCCGACCGACGCAGCAGAAGATCGACGCGATCCCGTGGATCAACAATCTCTGCGCGACGCGGCTCGAGATCGGGAAGTGACCGGGCCGCGGTCGGCCGGTGGGTTCCTTCGGCTCGACCCCGCCGCCGCGTGACGCCTCACGGCCGCGGCAGGACGAACGACTCGAGGATGCCGAGCTCCCACGCGACGAACGGACCGAGCCTCGAGCGCGGACTCGTGTGGTCGAGCCACGCGAGCAACGCCGGTTCGATCGCGGGAACCTGACCCTCGGCGGCGAGGAACAGCGTGCGGCGCCCGCCCATGCCGAAGTTCTTCCAAGCCCGGTCGCGCCGGACCGCGAAGTCCTGCAGGTTGACGACGCCGTCGATGTAGCGGTCGGACTGCGCGTGGACCTGCAGCGTGTAGTCGCCGAACAGGAAGATCGGGTCCGACTCGCGCGCCTGCGTCTGGGCCGCGATCTCGTGACCGAGACGCGCGAGGTCGAAATTGCGGCGCTGCTCGGTGATGGTGTGCGATCGCCACGCCAGCACGACGGTCAGCGCGGCGACGATCGCGAGAGCGGCCGCCGCTCGCGCGGTGTCGTGACGCTCGCCGGCCAGCCGCCGGACGAACTGCGCGGCGAACAGCGCGACGGCCGGCGCGACGTAGAGCAGGTAGTAATCGTGCTTGCTCGCGTGCATCGCGAGGATGAACAGGTTCCCGAGCCCGAGCCCGAGCGTGACCCACGCCGCGAACTCGCCGTCGGACCACCGAGCGCGCACGAGGCGCGGCAGCGTGGTCACGAGGCCGAGCGCCGCGACGATCATCAACGGCCAGCCGATCAGCTCGCCGGAGTACTCCCGCATCCGATCGAGGAACGGGCCGAGCTCGAACGCCTTCGACAGCGGCGTGACGTTCAGGATGTACAGCAGCGCTCCGCTGCCGGAACCGTCGGCGGGGTGGCCGTAGCGCGACAGTTGCCACGCGTACTGCAGCTTGACGGCGAGGACCGCCGCGACCGCGCCGCAGAACAGCAGCGCGAGCGCGAAGCCTCGCCGGATGCGACGACCGTCGGCGAACGTCTTCGGGACGTGCGCTCGCAGCGGCAGGAACGCGGCGATCAGCAGCGGCAGTCCGAGCGCGATCCAATCGCAGCCGACGGCGAGGGCTTGGGTCCACGCGGCACGCCACGCGTCCTTCGACCGGCCGCGGCGCAGGTAGCGCAGGAACAAGTGCAACGTCAGCAGCGCGAAGAACAGCGTCGGGAGCTCGAAGTTCGGGAACGGCCCGTAATAGACGAGCACCGGCATCGTCGCGGCGACGCACAGCGCGGCCGTGCGCGCGAGCGAGGAACCACCGCGCGCGAGGCGTCCGATGACGACGACGATCGCGATCGCGAACGCGAGGAACACGAAGCGCAGGCCCGCCGCCCGCGTCCCCGTCAGACCGGCGCCGACCCACGCCACGAGCACCGTTCCGGGCGGGTGATGCGTGTAGTACGCGAAGTGCTCGGCGGCGACCTTGACCGGATTCAGCACCGGAACGCCGCCGGTCTCGAGGATGCCGTAGCGCAGGTGGTTCTTCGCGAGGATCGAGAACAGCGCGGCGCACGCGCCCCGATGGCCCCCTTCGTAGTCCTCGAGCAAGTCACGACCGCGTTCCGCGATCCCGACGACGATGGCGAGGACGACGAGCAGGGCGGCGAGGCGGCGCATGGCGGGGATCGTAGGCGGCCGTCCCGCCCGACGTAAGGTCGAGTCCGGAACCGGCGCCGGCGCAGATCGTCGCTGCCCGCGCCGGCGTGCGCCTCGTCCCGCGGGTTCGCGCGAGCCCGACGGCTCGGCAGACCGTTTCAACGGGCTGTTAAATCGAAGTTCACGATTCTGTCGTGGCTGCGGCCGGCTGCGAACCGCGCAGGCTTCGTCGGATCGACTCTCCGACTCTTTCCATTGAGTCGCCTCGTCGATCCTCCTCGCCTGCGCGCTTCTCGCTCGGCCTCGCGGCATAACAGAATCGTGAACTTCGATTTAGCGGTCGTCGCTTACGGCACCAACGGAATCGTCACGGCTCGCGTGGCGTACGCCAGGTTGCCCTGGGCGTCGCCGACCACGGCCGCACAGGTGATCGACAGACCCGCGAATACCGGGCTGATCGCACCGCCCGGAATCGTCAGGGTCGACGTCGCGTTCCCGTTCCCGTCGAGCGTGCCGAGGAAGCCCGCGCACAGCGGCGTGTTCACGATCGAGAGCCCCGCCGACGTCAACGCGTCGAACGTCAACGGCACGTGGACGGTGCCGCCCGCGTACGGCACGTCGAGGCCGGGGGTCGAGCCGGTGGCGGACATCAGCATCAAGTAAGGAGAGTTCGCGGAGAGCTTCCCGACCTCGATCGACATCGGCACGCTCGCGCCGCTGGTGACCGAGACTTCGGTCGGCCCGGTGAGACGCAGCGTGTGATGGCGGTAGATGTGGACGCGGCCGGGGCCCCATTGCTTCTCGGAGCAGAACACCTCGGCGAAGCCGTCCCCGTCCGTGTCGGCGACGGCGACAGAAGCCCCGAACTGCACGGAGTGGTACGTCCCGTCGAACTCCATCATCCGCGTGAACGTCGGGCCGAAGAACAGCGTCATGCGGCCGACGTCGAGGCTCCCTCCGGCCGTTCCCGGTATGTCCAGGCCCCATTGACCAACCGCCAAGTCGACGTGACCATCGCGATCGACATCACCGACACCGACCGTGCGTCCGAAAGCATCACTCGAACTCTCCGATGATCCGTTCAATATCGTCGCGGACTGAAGTGTTGGACCGTACTGGATCAGGAGGCGCCCGGCGCCCTGCGTTTGGTTGTGCCGCGCGTGCTGAAGCAGGTCTCGCACTCCATCACCGTTGACGTCGACGAACTGGAACATCTTCTCCGGCGCATCGAGATGCGCAGTACTCAAGAACGCCCATGGAACGTATCCCAAGCCGTTCGTCAGGCCGTTACGCAAGTACGCTACCGTGGACATGTACGGCTGCAGCACTCCTTGGGTGAGCAGGATGTCCTTCCCGCCGTCGCCGTCGAAGTCCTCGACTAAAAGGCCGGTTCCCCAGGCATTGGTGAGCACGCTTCCGGGCGTCGGCATGACGCAGATCGGTGCCGAACCGAACCCCGAGGCACCATCGTAGATGCAGATTCGGCCGGGCGCTCCCTGCTCGACGTAGTTCGGAGTACTGATGATGATGTCGACGATCCCATCGTTCGTCACATCCCCGACATCACCGAACGCACCGAAGAACTGGCCCTTCGAAGACGGGGACGGCGGGATAAGATCTTGAGCCTGCACCAT
>JAEUIB010000558.1 GCA_016795255.1 Planctomycetota bacterium | reverse complement strand
GCGCATCAAGGACTCGAGTCCGTCGCCGACGTCACCATCGATCCGCTGCTGCATCGCACGTTCGGCGCTCTCGTTTCCGCCGCGGACTGCGCGCGACGCGACGCGTCGACGTTGGTCTCGACGGAGCCGCTGACCATATTCTCGGTGCGCGTCGCGACGCACTGCGCGCAGACGTCCGATCTCGCTTCGTGGCAAGCCGCGGCGCGTGCTCAGCTCGAGCGTGCTCCTGCCGACACCATCGCGCGTGATGCCGCGCAGACGGCGTGGGACGCGTTCTGGCGCAGGTCGTGGATCCGCACCGGCACGATCCGACATCCCGATGCGCGCGTCTCGCTCGAGGATGCGTACGCACTGACGCGATTCGTCGTCGCCTGCGGCGGGCGAGGTGCGTTCCCGATCAAGTTCAACGGCTCGATCTTCACGGTCGAACCGAAGCCGTCCGGCGGTCCCGACCTGAACCCCGACTGGCGCCGCTGGGGTGGCGACTTCTGGTGGCAGAACACGCGGTTGCCGTACCACGCGATGCTCGCGGCCGGCGACTTCGACTCGATGGATCCGCTGTTCGCGCTGTACGAACGCGCGCTGCCGCTGTGTCGCGCGCGGGCTCGCGCCTATCACGGAAGTGGGCACACCGTCGACGGCGCGTACTTCCCGGAGACGATGACGTCGTTCGGCACGTACTCGAACGGCGACTACGGTTGGGATCGCACGGGCCACGCGGCGAGCGACGTGCTGTGCCCGTACTGGCAATGGGCGTGGAACCAGGGGCCCGAGCTCGTCGCGCTGATGCTCGACCACTTCGACTACACGCAGGACGACGCGTTCGCTCGTGAACGCATCGTGCCGATGGCGCGCGACGTGATCGCGTACTTCGATTCGCGCTTCCCGCGCGACGACGACGGCGTGCTGCGCATCACGCCGACGCAAGCGCTCGAGACCCACTGGCACGGCGTCGTCAACGACCTGCCGACGGTCGCCGGCCTGCGGGCGATCACGGCGCGATTGACGGCGTTGCCGGGCTCGATCGTCGCGGCGGCGGATCGCGAGCATTGGACGAAGTTCGCGAAGTCGCTGCCGCCCTTGCCGGTGCGCGAGATCGACGGTGCGCCGCGGCTCGTCGCCGCCGAACAGTTCGACCCGAGTCGCCAGAACTGCGAAGCGCCGGAGTTGTACGCGGTCTTCCCGTTCCGGCTGGCGACGTCGCGCACGCCGCTGCTCGACGCGGCCCGCTCGGCCTACGCCGCGCGCGTCGACCGCTTCGAGCACGGCTGGCCGCAGGACGGGCAGAACGCGGCGCTGCTCGGGCTCGTCGACGAAGCGCGCCGCATCGTGCTCGCGAAGACGACGAACGGGCATCCCGCGCACCGGTTCCCGATCGTCTGGGGACCGAACTTCGACTGGCTGCCCGACCAATGCCACGGGGCGAACCTGATGCACACGCTGCAGTTGATGCTGCTGCAGTGCGAAGGCGAGGCGATCGCACTGCTCCCCGCGTGGCCGCGCGAATGGGACGTCGCGTTCAAGCTCGCGGCACCGCGGCGCACGACGGTCGAGGCCGAGCTGAAAGGCGGCAAGCTGGTCCGCCTCGTCGTCGAGCCGGAGTCGCGCTTGCGCGACGTCGTCGTTCCGACGGACCTCCGCTGACGGACCGGGAGCCTGCCGAACGACGCGCGCGCGGCGATGTCTCGATGCAAGCACGCGCCCCGACACCGCGATCGCGGAGCCGGGGCGCGCACGGACTCGAAGTCGATCAGCGCTTCGCGAGCAGGTCGCGGAT
>JAEUIB010000552.1 GCA_016795255.1 Planctomycetota bacterium | reverse complement strand
GTCGTCGTGGTCTTGCCGTTCGTCCCGGTCACGCCGACCGCCATCAGCTTGCGCGCCGGCTCCCCGAAAAAGCGCGCGGCCATCAGCGCCTTGGCCTTGCGGCCGTCCGCGACGCGGACGCACGGCACTCCGCTCGGGACGGCGACGTCGGCTTCGGCGACGATCGCGACCGCACCGCGCGCGAGCGCGTCGGCGACGAATCCGCCGCCGTCTTGCATCACTCCCTTGACCGCGAAGAACAGGCTGCCCGGACCGGCCTTCCGCGAGTCCGCGACCAGTCCCGTGACGCGCGTCGCACCGTCCCCGGACACGACGGCGCCGCTGGCCGCTTGGGCCAGTTCGGCGACGGTGACGGAGGGGAACAGGGAAGCGATCATGATCATCCACGCACGAGGAACGGAACGGGACATGCGGCGTCAGCGCCCGCGAACCGGCGAGACTTCGGCTTCGTCGAGCAACGGACGATCCTGCGGGACGCGCAGGTACGTCAGACAGCGCTCCATGATTCCTTTGACGGTCGGCGCCGCGACCGTCGCGCCGAAGTGAGCGCCCTTCGGCTGATCGACGACGACCGACACCACGAGCTCCGGCGTCTGCACCGGCGCCAGCGCGATGAACGACGACGTGTACTTGCTGCGATCGCTGACGTACTGCGCGGTCGACGTCTTGCCGGCCATCGACCAGCCGTCGAGTTGCGCGGGCTTCGCGGTGCCCTCTTCGACGACGTCCGCCATCATCGAGCGCAGCGCGGTCGCGACCTCGTCGTCGAACACGACGCGCTCGGGCTGATACGGTTCCGCGATCAACGAGCCGCGCGCATTCCGCACGTCCCGCACGATCCGCGGCGCGATCCAGCGCCCGCCGTTCGCGAACGCGTCGAACGCCGCGACGACCTGCATGGGCGTGGTCTGGATCTCGTAGCCCATCGCCAGCGACGTCAGCGTGTACGTCCTGGTCCACGATTCGATGTTCGTGAAGCGACCGTTCGATTCGCCGGGCAGACCGATCCCGGTCTCGCGTCCGAAGCCGAGGTCGTCGAGCCAGCGGCGCACCGTTCGGTACGCCTTCATGCGCTCGTCCTTCGGCGCGTCGTCGGCGGGAGCGAGGCGATGGACGATCTTCACGATGCCCACGTTCGACGAGTGCTGGATGACCTCCGACGCGGTCAGGGTCTGTTCCTTGTGGACGTCGCGGATCGTGCGGGGCCCGAAGTCCCACACGCCGTTCTCGCAGTCGATCGGCGTCGTCGGCGTGACTTTGTTGCGGTCGAGCGCCAGCGCCATCATGAACGGCTTGAACGACGAGCCCGGCGCGTACGTCAGCGTCACCGCGTTGTTGCGGAACGCCTCGGGCGCGTAGTTCCCGTACTGGTTCGGGTCGAACGTCGGGCGGTTGACGAGCGCCAGCACCTCGCCGGTCGACGGGCGCGTGACGATCGCCGTCACCCAGCGCGGCTTGAACTTCTCGACCAGCGCGTCGACTTCTTCTTCGACGAACCACTGCATGTTCACGTCGAGCGTCAGCGTGACGTCGTTGCCCGGCGTCGCGTCGGCGACGACGTGACCGACGTCGATCATCGGATTCCGGCCGGCGTCCTTCTCGTACGTGCGCCGACCGGCGCGTCCGGTCAATTCGGCGTCGAACGCGAGCTCGATCCCGGTCGCTCCCTTGCCCTCGGCGTCGACGTGGCCGATCACCGCGGCGGCGAGCCGGTTCTCCGGGTAGTTGCGGACGTTCGTCGGGTGCAGGTCGATGCCCGGGAGGCGGCCGTCCCGCTGCAGCGCCTGCAGGTCGACGATGATCTCGGCGTCGGCGATCGGCTTCTGGAACAGCTTGCGGTATCCGCTGCGGTCGAGGTCGGCGCGGATCTGACGCACTTCGCCGAGGCCGTACTCGGACAGCAGCGCGGCGATCTTGTCGCGCGTCTCGGGCTTCGCCGTCCAACGCGAATCGGAATAGACCTCGACGGCCGGCTGCGTGATCGCCAGCGGTCGCCCGTGACGGTCGAAGATGCTGCCGCGCTGGGCGACCAAACGCTCGGTCTTCTGGCGGACGTCCTCGACCTTCTGTTCGGCGCGCGGGTGCTTCAGGATCTGCAAGTGGAACAGGCGCAGCTCGAGTGCGACGAAGCACGAGCCGATCACCACGACCACTTGGATCCAGCGCCGACGGACGTCCATCTCAGTCGCGTCCCATCGCGCCGACCTGCATCGCGACGGCGGGAGAGCCCGGCGACTGCAGGATGCGGTTCAGGTCGTCGGGCTTCGCACCGATCTGGTCGAGGAACGCGACGAGTTCGTCGGTCGACAGCATCTTCTCGCACTGCGCGCGGCGCGACGCGATCAGCGCGAGCATGTCGTCCTTGTCGTGCATCACGACGCCGAGTCGATACTGGTAGTGCGTGCAGCGGACGTTCAGAGCGACCGTCGTGACCGCGAGACCGATGACCAACAGCAACGCGACGCGAAGTGCAGCCCAACGCATGGACCACCCCGATCCGGACGCAGCGCGTCCGTAGGCATCGAGAGACGCTCGCTCCCGACGCTTCCGCTCAGCCGCCCGCTTGCCTCCGCTCCGCCGCGCGCAAACGGGCACTGCGCGCGCGCGGGTTCGCCTGGATCTCGGCTTCCGAGGGGACGATCGGGTTGCTCGTCAGAACGACGACGTCACCCGCGGCCTCCGCGTCCCGGAAGATGTTCTTGACCACCCGGTCTTCGCCGCCGTGGAAGGCGATCACCACGGCTCTGCCACCACACTCGAGTCGACGCAGGGCTTCGGGCAGCGCCGCTTCGAGCGCGCCGAGCTCGTCGTTGATCCACATGCGGACGCCCTGGAACGTGCGCGTCGCCGGGTGGTGATGGCGCCCGGCGCCCCCACCCAGCACGCGCGCGACGAGCTCCGCGAGTTCGCACGTCCGGCGCAGCGGCGCCTGCTTGCGCGCGTCGAGGATCGCGTCGACGACGCGCTTCGCGCGCGGCTCGTCGCCGAGTTCGCCGATCGCGAACAGCAGGTCTTCGCGCGTGCCGCGGTTCAGGAACTCCGCGGCCGAACGCTTCGCGTCCGTGCCCATCCGCATGTCGAGCGGCCCGTCCTTGTCGAACGAAAAGCCGCGCGCGGCGTCGTCGAGCTGCAGCGACGACACGCCGAGGTCGGCGAGCACTCCACCGACGCGGTCGATGCGGCGACGCGCGCACACGGCGCCGATCTGCGCGAAGTTCGCGAGTTCGAACTGCGCGCGGTCGCCGAACCGCTCGAGCCGACGCTTCGCGAGTTCGAGGATCTGCGGGTCGCGGTCGAACGCGATCACGGTGCCATTCGACGTCGCTTCGAGGATCGCCTCGGAGTGACCGCCGGCGCCCGCCGTCAGGTCGAGCACGATCGCTCCGTCCTTCGGAGCGAGGGTCGTCACCGTCTCGCGGACCATCACGGAACGGTGCACGCGGCGCTCGCGCGGATCCTGCTGGGTCATGGCGAAGATCCCCTGCCGCCGCTGGCGACGTCGGCGTTGCGCGCGGACGCGCGTCGTGCCGCGGCAACGGTGTCCGGTTCCGATCGGCGACGGCAGCGTGGTCGTGTGACTCATCGGCCACCCGCCTTCGCGGCGTCGATCGCGTAGTTGGGCTTCGTCCCGGCGCGGTGCGTCGCGTGGATCGTCGGGTCCCAGATCGTGACCGAGGTACCGGCGCCCGCGAACACGACCCCACCCGGCATCTTCATGTTGGCGTGCTCGCGCAACACTTCCGGGATCAGGATGCGACCGGCGCTGTCGACTTCGACGTCGAACGTGTTCTCGAAGAAGATCTGCGTGTAGTTGCGCGCCGCCGGGTCGGTCTGCGGCAGGTCGATGATCTGCTGGGACAGCGCGTCGAAGTGGGGCTTGCTGAACAGCATCACGCACGGGTCCATGCCGATGCCGACGTAGACGACGCGCTCGGTCGGAGTGGTCAGGTCGTGGAGGTACTTCTTCGGGACGAAGACTCGTCCCTTGGCATCGAACGTATGCGTGTACGTCCCGATGAAAACCACGTCCGACGCCTTTCACTCCACTTTGCACCACTTTGGTGCGGGTTCTACGCTCGTTTTCGGCACTGTCAATGCCGCTCACAGCGCGAAAAAGCGAAATCTTCGACATCGGGTTTGGATCCGTAACCCACGGATTTACTTCTGCTTACAAGGCATCCCCAAGATCGTGGATCTTGAAGATCCACAACTGACACACACTTACGACCGCTCATCCCCAAGAAGTCCACATCCCCCACTTCACTGCTCACGCGGGGCAAAACGGGGGCCTCACGGCCGTGCGCGCGGCAAGCCGGGACGGCGCGTTCGGGTGAACGTGCGACCGCCCGCGCGTGCCGGCAAGTGCCGTCCGCGGATGGTTCAAACCATGGTCTTCGTTGGGTTTAGGCCGTGGCCTGCGACTCGGTTTCGGTCGCGTCGCCGGCGCTGGGGGGAGGGGTCCCGGGGGCGTGCGGCGCCACTTCTTCGAGGTCCATGTCCAGCAGCAGGCGCAACCGTCCCGTGAGATCGGCGATCTCCGGGCCGCGAAGTTCCGGAGCCTCGATGCGCAGCGCGTCCGGCCGGTCCTTCG
>JAEUIB010000499.1 GCA_016795255.1 Planctomycetota bacterium | reverse complement strand
GGTAGTACTTGCGCCACAGCCACGTCGAGTCGAACCCGACGAACACGGTGCGGCCGGCCGGGTAGTACGTCGACGCCAGCAGCACGTGCGCGCCGAACTGGTTCTTGTTCTCGGGATGGCGCAGCATGACCTCGGCGCCGGCCTTCGCCTTGCGCACGGGCCAGTACCACTCCTGCGGCGGCAGGCCGACCGACGGGTCTTCCCACAGTTGGCGGTTCTTCGTCAGGTCCTGTTCGAGGCGCACGATCTCGTGCGGTTCGAGCGCGTTCTCGAGCAGCGGGCGGAACGGGCGCGAGCCGTTGTCGCGGACGATCCGCATCTCTTCGTCGAAGTCGCCGAGCATCACCGGCAGGACGTCCTCGATCGGCGTGCCGACGTACGAACGCGGCATGTCGAGCATGCCGGCGATGCAGACGAGACCGCCGCCGAGCGTGACGAACTCTTTCAAGTCCTTCAGCGCCTGTTCGGATTGCTCGAACGTCGGCATCAGGCTGCGTGGCGGAACGTCGCCGAGGATGACGACGTCGTACTTCAGCAACTCCTGCTTGGTCGGCGGGAAGCTCGACAGCGCCGACAGGCCCTGCGACGACTCCTGGATGAAGTCCTTGTCGGCGTCGAGCAGCAGGCACTGCGCCTTCACGTTCTTCGCGCGCAGCAGGATGTTCATCAGGAAGCGGTATTCCCAGCGCGGATAGCCCTCGACGTACAGCACGTTGATCTGTTCGGGATCGACGCGCAGATGGTGCGCGCGCGCGTTGTCGTCGGGGAACTGTTCGCCCGGGAGTTCGGCGATCTTGATCTCGAGGTCGTACTCGCCGTCGAGCGTCGGGCGCCAGTACAGGACCTCGGTCTGGTCGCGACCGCGGCCGGCGAGCAGCACCGGCTGGTCGACGAGCACCACGCCCGAGCCCTTCTGCGTCAGCGTCAGCGTCGTCGTGCGACCTTCGTAGCCTTTCGACGCGATGACGACTTCGAACGCGACGTCGTCGTTGACGAGCGCGACGTCCGGCGCCTTCAGCTGCTTGATCTCGACGTTCTTCGGCTCGTTCGGATCGCCGACCCCCACCGTGTGGATGCGGACGTTCTCGAGCGACGCGAGCGTCGCGGCCTCGGCGGGATCGAGCCCGGCGTTGCTGCGGCCGTCGGAGATCACGACGATCTCGGCGACGCGCTCGCCGCGACTGCCGGTTTCGGACAGCACGTCGGCGATCGCCGAGCCGAGTCGCGTGTAGCTCGCGTCCGCGGACGCGTCGGCCGGACCGTCGAGGGATCGCAGCTCTTCGCCGAAGCCGAACCAGCGGACGACGTTCTTCGCGCCGAGGACGCGCTTCGGGTCGGTTTGCTCGCGCGCGAGGATCGACTTCACCAGATCGATGCGGTCCGCGCCGGCGACGCCTTCGGCGCCGGTGAAGCCGGCCATCGTCGCGAGTCGCGCCGTGACGTCCGGATCGGCGTACGCGTCCGTGCGCCGCATCGACGACGACGTATCGAGCAGGATCGGGACGACCGATTTCTCCTGTTCGACGACGTAGGTCTCGCGGACCGGCCGGAACAGGACGAGGAACAGCACGAAGAACGCGGCCATCCGCAACGCGGCGAGCGCGGCGCGCGCGCGCGGCGTGACCTCGGCGTTCTCGCGGCGGTAGACCAGGCCGACGGCGAACAGCACCGCGGGCACGATCAGCAGCGCGATGACCCACGTCGGCGGCGCGTCGAGGAAGCGCGTCTGCGTGTGCGTGCCGGTGGCTTCGGCCGCGACGGCGAGAGCGCCGAACGGACCGCCGACGAACGCGAGCGACACGGCGGATGCGATCGCGCGCTTCACGCTGCACCTCCGCGCGAACGACCGAACCACCACGCCATCAGCATCTCCGCCGCCAGCAACGTCAGCGCGGCGATGACGATCGGTCGCCAGAACTCGCCCTCGGTCTGATCGGGGCTCGCGGCTTTCTGCGCGTCGATCTCGCGGACGACCTTCAGCGGGACGCCCGGATAGAGCACGGCCAGCGCATCGATCGGGACGCGCGTCAGGTCGCCCTCGCGGACGTCGACGTTGACGGCGAAGTGGCGCGTCTGCCGCGCACCGAGGTCCTTGCCGGATCCGGACAGCGGGAACGCCAGATCCATCGTGTACACGCCGGGCTCCGCGGTCTTCGCGAACGGCGGCAGCACGTACTCGCCGTTCTCCTGTTCGCGCGGCGGATCGGACAACGTCGTGCGCTCGCCGTTCGGCGACGTCACGACGAGTTCGCTCGGCACGGTCCGCGTCGTCGTGCGGATCACTTCGCCGACCTCGAGGTTGAAGCGCCTGAGATCCGGCAACGTCAGCCACGTCGCGAGCTCGTGCATCAGCGGCAGGTACGCGAAGCCGAGGTTCGGCAGGTCGGTCCAGTCGTCGTCGGCGGTCGTCGTCCACAACACGACGCGGCCGCGGCCGAGGCCCTTCTCGACCACCAGCGCCGACGGGCGCGCCGGATC
>JAEUIB010000487.1 GCA_016795255.1 Planctomycetota bacterium | reverse complement strand
CGGATGCGTGCCGCGATCGACGCCGCCGACGACGAAATCACCGTTCGCTCGCGACAGCGCGTACGTCCCGCCGTCCTGGTTCATGCGCAGATCGAACCCGCGCATGAAGGTCTGGTCGGAGTTCGGCGCGTCGCTCCAGCTCGAGCCCCAATTGGCGTCGCTGATGAACAGCACGCCGCCGCCCGCGCAGACGTACTGCGCGACGCGGTCGGCGCCGAGCGCGTCGTAGACCGCGTTGTTCGACGCGAACACGATCACGTCGTACTGCGCGAGGTCGAGACCGAGCAGCGGGATCGGCACGCCGCCGCCACCCGAGCCCTCGACGATCTGGTGCACCGAGTAGCCGTCGGCGGTGAGCAGCGTTCCGAGTTCGCCGTAGCCCGAGTTGCCGAGCCCGAAGTTGAAGTCGAACAAGTCCGACAGGTTGCCGTCGCCGCCGCCGTTGATGAACCCGCCGGTGCCGGACCCGCCGCGGACGAACAGGACGCGCGTGGGCGTCGCGGCCTCGGCGGACGCGAAGCCGGTGACGAACGAAGCGAACACGAGGCGGATCAGGGTGGAGCGCATGGTCGGGAGCATTCTGCTGCATGGGACGCGGCCCGCGCGCGTCCGGATCCGGCGTTTTTCCGATCTTCACCAGCGCCAGGACGGCGGCGCCTCGACGCCGCTCTCGTCCCGCAACCGCGCTTTGCGCAGGAACAGCGTCAGCGCGTCCAACCCGGCCGCGGCGCGCAACGCGTCGCGCGCGAGGTCCTTCGGCAGGCTCGCGTGCCACGGGCCCATGTTGAGGAAACGGTTCAATTCGCGCCCGGTGCGCGCGACGAATCGATCGACGGCGGCGTCGTTGACCGGCGACGGCACGCGGTCGATGCCGCGCGGCAGCAGCAGGTGGATCGGGCTGGTCTCGAGCACGCGCATGCCGTGCTCCTCCTCGATCAGCCAGCGCAGGAAGCGCGCGCCGGCGGTGCCCGTGCAGTGGAGGAACAGCACGTCGTGGTGCAGGCGTCGCTGGCCGCACTCGTCGTCGGCCAGACCGTGATGCCGTGCGACGGCGCGCGCGAGCGCGAACGAGAACGGCGGCGCGCCGCGGCCCGCGAACACCGGCGCCTCGCCCTTGCCGGCGCTCTCGACGACGAGGCGATCGCGCTCGCGACCCACCAGTCGGAAGCCGCGCCCCGACAACCGCAGGTGCGTGCGTTCGGCGTTCTCGGCCGACACGTGGCCGAGGATCGCGCCGGTCAGGCGGTCGACGACCGGCACGTCGGTCTGCGCTTCGATGTTGCCGTGGATCCGCGCGCGCTCGTACAGGCTCTCGGTGCCCGGCGCGAGCACGTAGCGCCCGTGCCCGGTGTGTTCGAGCTTCTCGCGATGGACCAATTCTTCGAGCACGCGCTGGCAGACGTCGTGCGGCATCTCTTCGCGGACCGACGCCGGCAGGACCGACCGCAGGCGCGCCGCGGTCACGAGCTTCTCGCCGCCCGCGAGCACCAGCGCCTGCTGGGCGATCACCGACGGTCGGAACGCGTACGGCCGCGCGCACAGCTCGCCTTGCGCCGCCTGCTCGAATTGGACGCGGAACACCGCCTTCTCGGCCGCCGTCGCGTGGACGTAGCCGGCGCGCAGTTCGCCTTTTCGCCGCGACCCGCGGCCGATGCGCTGCAGCAGGTGATCGACGCCGGGCGGCGGCTCCGCGAGCAGCACGTAGTCGACCGAGCCGATGTCGATGCCGAGCTCGAGCGTCAGCGTCGCCGCGCAGACGGCCGCCGGCGCCTCGAGGAAGCGCTTCTCGACCGACTCGCGCAGACTCTTCGCGATCGAGCCGTGGTGCGCGAACACGTTGCCGCCGTACGCGGTCTTGCCGTGGCACGCGCGGACGAACTCCTCGACCGCTTGGCGGCTGTTCCAGAACACGAGGATCTTCTTGAAGCCGGCTTGCGCGAGCTGGTCGAGGTGCGCGGCCATCGCTTCGGGCCCGCGGCCCTCGAAGCCTTTCGCGCGGATCGGGCGACGCGTGCTCGCGACGACGCAGACGGCGTCGCGCAGGTAGCGGGCCGCGAACGCTTCCGGCCGCGCGACCGTCGCCGACACGGCGATGCGCTGCGGAGGCGTCGGCGTCGCCGCGTCGAGTCGCTCGAGCAGCAGACGCAATTGATCGCCGCGTGGCGTGCCGTCGAGCACGTGGATCTCGTCGAGCACGACCATGCGGACACCGAGCAGCGTGTCGGGATGCCGCGCGAGCGCCGCGTCGAGCGACTCCGGCGTCAGGATCGCGAACTCCGCGGGCTTGCCGCCGCGTCGTTCCTTGTGTTCGCCGGTGTGACGGCCGAACCCGATCTGCAACTGCCGCATGCGCGGATCGAGGCGCCGATGCAAGTCGTTCGCGAGCGCGCGCGTCGGCGACACCACGAGCACCGAGAACGGCGCGCGCGGCCCGGACAGCAAGCGCTCCGCGGTCGGCGCCGCGTACGCCTCGGTCTTGCCCGAAGCCGTCGGTGCGCACAGCAGCACGTCACGGCCGGCGAGGATCGCCGGGATCCCGGCCTGCTGGATCTCGGTCAGCGTCGGGAAGCGCGAGAAGAACGTGTGGAACGTGCGGATCAGGCCGTGCGTGGAGTCGCTCATCGTCGTCCGCCGGCGAGCCGGCGTCAGGCCAGCGCCTTCTCGAAGCGCTCGGGCACGAGCCGCGCGACGTCGAGCAGGCAGACGACCGCCGCGACGACGTGGCGCGCCGCGTCGACTCCGCGTCGCGCCTGGCCGTCGACGAACGATCGGATGCGCTCGCGCACGTCGGCGTTCGACACGAAGCCCGGATGGGCGTTCTCGTACAGCGCGGTCAGCTTCTCGACGAGCGCCGCGTGCTCGCTCGGTCCGAAGCCGGCGAGGTCCTGCCGCAGTCCGCGTTCGGTGACGATCGTGTCGCAGATCTGGATGATGCCGTCGAGCGGCGTCAGCGCCATGACGACGGACAGCGGCTGCGTCGCCGCGTACTTGATCGCGAACGAGCGATGCACCGAATGGCCGCCCTTGTAGAGCTGCTCGGGCTGGAAGCGCAGCAGACCGTCGTCGAGCGTAGCCGCCGCGAAGTGCGCGAGGACTTCGCGCGCGAGTTCCTGTTGTTCCTTCGTCAGCACGTCGACGCGCTCGACTTCGTCGAGCAGCAGCACGAGGCCCTTGAAGCCGGCGTCCGCGGCCCAATCCGCCAGCGTGCCGAGCATGTGCGTGTACATGCGGCCGTACGTGCGGAAGTCCGACAGCGCGAGCATGCGCTGACCGCGCCAGCCCTTCTTCGCCAGCTCGCGGCTGACGTCGTCGGGATCGATGTTGAAGCCTTCGATGTAGTCGTGCAGCCAGTCGCGCAGCTCGTCGTCGCCGCTGCGGCGCGCGAACAGCACGGGCGAGAAGAAGCGCGAGTACCGGTCGCCGCCGGGCAGCGCGTGCGCGTCGCTGTGTTCGAGCCTTCGCAGCAGCGGGTCGAGCCCGAGCGTCGTCTCGCCCGGATACGACAGCCGCGACAACACCGCGCGATAGAGGCGCTGCGGATGCGACGGCGGTGTCGCCTTCGGGTTCAGCACGATGCGCGCGGTGACGAAGCCCTGTTCCTGCGCGAGCTGTTCGTAGAGTTCGAGCAGGTGCGTCTTGCCGCGGCCGTAATCGCCGAACACGAGCCGCAGCCCTTGCCGGCCCGCCAGCAGGTCGCGGAAGCTCGCGAGTTCCTTGTCGCGGCCGACCGTGTAGTCGAGGACGTGCTTCGCCGGCACGACGCCGAGGCGCAACGCCTCGATCGCCTGCCGCATGTCCGCGATGTCCTCCGCCGCGTTCGCAGCGCCGCCGGTCATCAGAACACGTCCTCGTCGTCGAGATCCGGCTCGCCGTCGTCGCCGTCGTCGTCCTTCACGTCCTCGATCGGATCGGAGTCGTCGTCGCGCCGCGGGGCGCCGTCGTCGTCGTCCGCCCGCGAACGACTGGTCGTCGGGGTCCGCAGCGGCGCCGCGCTCGGCGCTCCGCACAACTCGGCGATCTCCTTGTCGGTCAGCTTGCGCTGCTCGGCCAGCCGTTGCGCGCACAGCATCTGGACGACCGCCTTCACGAAGCTGCGGCGCGTGCCCGATTCGAGCTGCGTCGCGCCCAGCCGCTTCGCCAGCGCCTTGATGTTCGTCGACTGGATCTCGCGATCGAGCCCGGCCGAGAACGCCTCTTCGTGGATGTCGTAGAGGCGCAGGCCGATCTCCTCGAGGAACTTCACCGGGTCCGAGCCGAGGTGGTCGAGGTCGATGATCGGCGCCAGCGGATTCACGTTCGAGAAGCGCGCGGCGCCGCGCAGGCGCTGTTCGAGCGCCGGGTACTCGGGGACGACGTTGGTGACGAACTCGGGCGGCACCGCGTAGACCCACAGCATGCCGGGCAGACGCGACTGGCCTGTCGAGTCGATCAGCTCGCGCAGGTTGTCGGCGAGGATCATGCGTCGCTTCGCCGTCAGGCTCATCACGCGGTCCATCTCGTCGAACAGCACGAGCAGCCCGGGCAGGCCGGCCGCGCGCAGGAACTGCACGAGGCTCAGCAGGAAGCGCAGCGCGGACTTGCTCTCGAGCGTTTCGCGGACGCCCATGCCCTTCACTTCGGACAGCTCGACGTCCTCGCCGCGCAGGTAGCTGCCGAGCAGGTCCTCGTGGTCGCGGTCGCGGTCGAGCACGGCTTCCATGAAGCGCACGCCGGCGCGGCGGAACGCGTGGCTCTCGACGCGCGCGCGGTCGACTTCGTCATGCAGCCATTTGCGGACCTGGTCCTTGTGTTCGACGGTCGCGAGCTTGCGCTCGACGACGGTGCGCAGCACGGCGTCGATGCCGCGGTCCGGCATCGCGTGCGGGTCGTCCGGCGCGAGTTCGACCGCCTGTGCGACGTTCTTGTAGATCGTCGCGAGATCGTCGAACGGGCAATGCTGCGGCGACAGGCCGACCAGCGACACCGCGAGGCCCTTGTCCCACGCGATCTCGCGCAGGCAATGCAGGAACTGCGTCTTGCCGCCGCCGTACGTCGCCTGGACCAGCTTGAACGCCGAGTTGCGCCCGTACGCGCGGATCGGGTCCAGCACTTCCTTGTCGAGCGTCGCCAGCAGCTTGTCGGTGCCGACGTTGACGCGCATCGCGCCGCGCTCGGGCGGCTGGCCGGTCTGGCCCATGCGCAGCAGCAGGTTGCGGAGGTCTTCGACGTCGATCGATGCGGTCATGGTGGGGGGTCCGATGCGGCTGGCCGACGATCACGTCGTGGTGAAGAACAGGGACAACTTGTATTCGCCGACGCCGGCGCCGTCTTCGACGTAGACCACGCGGTTCTTGTGCGCGGTCGAGTTGCCGGTCGCGACGCCGAGATTCAACCGCACGCCGTCGTGCTCGAGCGCCTCGGCTTCGCGCAGACGCATGATGTCGAACGCGAAGTGCGCGCGCGTGTAGCGCACGAACGCGTCCCGCTCGGGTTTCTCGAGGAAGCCCTTCGACTGGCGCAGCAACGCGACGAACGGCAGCACGTCGACGATGTCGACGCGATCACCGTCGGCCTTGCCGGCGCGGACGAGCGCGAGCGCGTAGGCCTCGCGCAACTGCGCGAAGTACGCCTTCGGATCGAACGGCCCGCCGAGTTCGCGCTCGAGCGTCCGGTACGTGTCGACGATCGCGGGGACGTCGAGCGCGGCGGTCGCCAGCGTCTCGCGCGCGAACTTGAATTGGGCCTGGCCCTTCTCGAAGTCGAGCGTGACCGACAGCGGCACCATCCGCACTTCGATCGGATGCTCCTTCGAGACGAC
>JAEUIB010000460.1 GCA_016795255.1 Planctomycetota bacterium | reverse complement strand
GATCGTCGCCCAGCTCGCGGCGATCCGGAGGTTGCTTCAAGGCGGCGTGACCGACGTGGCGTGGCTCGGCGTCGTCCGCGAAGAGACCGACTCGGCCGGCGCGAAGGCCGCGCTGCATCTGAAGGACCGCCTGAGCCAGCTCGTCGGCATCGTCAACGGCGAGCCGACCGAGAACCAGCTCGGCGCCGGGCAGCGCGGCTTCGTCGCGCTGAAGTTGACGTGCGCCGGGCGCGCCGCGCATTCGGGGACTCCCGAGCTCGGTCGGTCGGCGCTGTGGCCGCTGTTCGACTGGCTCGACGTCGTGCGCAAGTGGCCGACCGTGCGCGATCCCGAACTCGGCGAAGAAGTCGTCAACGTCGGCGTCGTCCGCGCCGGTGAAGCCCACAACGTCGTGCCGGCGCAGGCCGAGGCCCTCGTGCTCGCGCGGCCGGTGCCGGGTTCGACGCTGGTCGACGCGATCGTCCGCGCGACGCCCGAACACGGCCGCGTCGAAGTGCTGTCGCAGGACGAGCCGCGGCGCTTCCCGGCGATCGACGGCTTCCCGTCGGTGCCGCTGACGTTCGGCTCCGATCTGCCGCGGTTGTCGGCGCTCGTCCCGTCGGGCGCGGTCGCGTTGGCGGGCCCGGGTTCGATCCACGTCGCGCACACGCTCGACGAGTGCATCGACGCGTCCGATCTGCACGCCGGGATCGATCTGAACGTCCGGCTCGTGACGAAATTCCGCGGAGTCAAGCACAAGTGAACCGCAAGCTCCCCGTCGCGGTCCTCGGCGCCACCGGCGTCGTGGGCCAGCGACTGGTGCGCCGTTTGGCGTGCCACCCTTGGTTCGAGTTGACGACGCTCGCCGCGTCGGAGCGCAGCGCGGGCAAGCGCTACGCCGACGCGTGCGCGTGGCGCTTGCCGGGCGAGCCGTACGCGGGATTCGCCGATCGACCCGTCGTCGCCTGCGACGCGGCGCGCATCGACGAACCCCTCGTGATCTCCGCACTCGACGCGACGATCGCGCGCGAGGTCGAGCCGGCGCTGGCGCGCCGTGGTGCGCTCGTCTGCTCGAACGCGTCGGCGTTCCGCATGAGCGCGGACGTGCCGCTCCTCGTGCCCGAGGTCAACGCCGATCACGTCGACCTCGTGCTGGCGCAGCGCGCGAGTGGCTCGCGCGGCGCGATCGTCTGCAACCCGAACTGCACGACGACCGTGCTGGTGCTCGCGCTGAAGCCGCTCGCCGACGCGTTCGGGATCGACGCGGTGTCGATGACGTCGCTGCAGGCGTTGTCCGGCGCCGGGTGGCCCGGCGTCGCCAGCCTCGACGCGACGGCGAACGTCGTGCCGTTCATCGGTGGTGAAGAGGAGAAGGTCGAGGAAGAGGCGACGAAGATCCTCGGCGCGTTCACGTCGGCGCCTCGACCGGCGATCCAGATGGCGCCGTTCGTCGTGTCGGCGCAATGCACGCGCGTGCCCGTCGTCGACGGCCACACCGAAGCGATCGGCGTCAAGCTGCGCGGCGCGCCGTCGCAAGACGCCGTCGTCGCGGCGCTGCGCGCGTTCCGTTCGCCGTTCCTCGACCTCGAACTGCCGTCGATGCCCGCGACGCTCGTCCGCGTCCACGATGCGAACGACCGGCCGCAGCCGCGCCTCGACGTCGAGCGCGACGACGGCATGAGCGTCCACGTCGGACGCGTGCGGCGTTGCTCGTTGCTCGGGATCAAGTTCATCGCGCTCGGCCACAACGCCGAGCGTGGCGCGGCCGGCGGCGCGTTGCTGAACGCCGAACTGCTCGTGCGGAAGGGAATCGTGTCGTGACTCTGGTGATGAAGTTCGGCGGTTCGTCCGTCGCCGATGCGGACTGCATGCGGCAAGTCGCGAGCCTCGTCGAGTCGGC
>JAEUIB010000456.1 GCA_016795255.1 Planctomycetota bacterium | reverse complement strand
GGCAGGTACTGGTAGTCGATCTGCAGCATCAGGCACGCCGTCGCGGTCGCGTAGACCTGGCCGTACTGGTCGTCCGTGAAACTGCCGCTGTCGGACCTTCGACCCTCGACGTCCTCGACCAACAGCGGGAACCAGCGGTCCCAGAGTTTTCGATCGCGGTACGCGTAGTACGCCTGCGCCGCGTAGAGACGCGCGTACCACGGGAACTTCTGGTCTTCGAGGTAGTGCGAGTGCGGCTCGAAGACCGGGTCGTTGCGCTTCATGAACTCGACGCCGAGGTCGATGACCGTCGAGTCGTAGTCGCCGGTCGCGTTCAGCGTCGACACCGCCGCCGCCGTCAGCGCGTACGTGACGCTCTCGACGCCCGTGATCTGGTACTTGAACCCGCCGTCGCCCGGCCGCTGCGACTTGCGGACGTACTCGACCGCCGCATCGATGACGGTCTTGTTGACGTCGATGCCGACGTCGCGCGCCGCGCGCAATGCCTGGATCATCGTGATCGTGACCGAGCCTTCGTCGAGGTTGTCGCCTGGCTGATAGAACCAGCCGCCCTTGTCGCTCTGCGACGCCTCGATCAGCAGCACCGCGCGCTGCAGCGCGACCTTCATGCGGGCTTGGTCCTGCCGCATCTTCGATTCGGCCGCGTCGCCGAGCCGCGAATCGGGCGCCAGCGTGCCGTACGCCTCGGCGATCGCGAGCGTCGCGTAGCCGTGACCGTGCGTCCGCGACGTCGAGTCCGACTCGACCTTGAAGTACCCGGGCAGCAGCGCGACGCCGTCCTCGCCGATCGGGCCCGGCGGCGCGCCGTCGAGTTCGAGGTCGATCTGGTGGTCGAGCAGGTACTCGATCGCCGACCGTACCTGCTGGCGATACGGACCGCGCCCCATCGTCGAGCCGTTGGCCATGAACGCGAGCGCCGACAACGCGGTGACCGCGAGCGGCGCCTGGATGACGTCCTCACCGCGCACCGACGAGAACGATCGATCGTCGTTCTGCTGCTTCGCGAGGAACTCGAGGCCCGCGTCGACCAACGCCGCGACGCGGCGGTCGAGATCGTCGTCGCGACTCGGCTCCGCCGTGCGCTCCGACTCGCTGTAGCCGCTGGCGGACGCGACCCCGGCGCACGCGAGGATCGCGAGCACCGTCGTCAGTCCGATCCGCGGCACGCGAGCCGATCGCGTCATCCGTCGCTCTTCCCGCTCTTGCGGTAGTACTCGTCGAGGATGCGGCGGTACTTCGCCGGGATGCGGTCGTAGCTGCGCGCGTCGATCTGCTCCTGGACCTTCGGCGGCAAGTTGCCCCAGCGGCCGCGCGTGTCCTCACGCTCGTGCTTCTCGGTCTCGGAGGGCGGCGGCTTCATGCCGTCTTCCCGCTGCTCGCCTTTGCCCTTGTCGGGCTGACCGTCTTCGGGCTTCTGTTCGCCCTTCTGCTGGTCCTTCGGCTGACCCTGTTCCTTCAGGTTCTGCGGGTCCTTGTCCTTCTCGCGCTCCGCGTTCTGCTGCGGTTGCGGCTGCTGCTGCTGATTCCGATCCTCGCCCTGGCCGTCGCTCGACTTCTTGTACTTCGTCAAGCGCGCGAGCTCTTCGATGTTGTCGATGACCTGCGAATGCGCATCGCGAGTCTGCTGCAGCAGCTTCTCGATGTTCTTCTTCACGTCGTCCATCGCGGCCTTCGCGTCCGCGCCGCCCGCCTCGTCGGCGCGCAGCAGCAGGTCGTCGATCTTCGCCAGGTCTTTCTTGATCTGCGCGACGAGCTGCTTCGCCTTCATCTCGTCCGAGTCCTGCGCGCGCGCGAGACCGGCGACCACGAACGTCGTTCCGAACGTCAGGAGGAAGCGCTTCATCACTTGGTCTCCTCGGGCGGTGCGGGTTCGCCGGGCGTCATGTCGTCGGGAACCAGATTGTTGAACAGCTCGGTGATCTTCGCGTGCTGGTGACCCATGCGGATCAGCCGATCGCGCGTGATGTCGTCGAGGCCCTCGGTGCCGATCTCCGGATGGTTCTTCAGGAACGCGTCGATCCTGCGCAACGCGTCCTCCTCCATCCGCTTGACCATCAGCAGTTCCGCGAGTTCCGGGATCAGCGGTTTCTTTCCCTGCTGCGGTTGCTGGTTCTGCTGTTCCTCGGGCTTCTCTTCCTCGGTCTTCGACTGGCGCCGGCGATCGAGTTCTTCCTTCAGCACGCCGAGCAACTGTTCGTAGCGCGAAACGACGTCCTCTTGCAGCGCCTGCGTGTCGGCGTCCGTCGCGAACGGTCGCACCGACAGCCGCTCGTCGATCTGCGTCAGATCTTCCGAGTTGCGCTCGAGCAGGAACGTGAACACCTTCGCGCCGTCCTCGCGCAGCTTGCCGTTGACGTCGTCGTTGCGCTGCTTCAGCGCCTTGGTCCGCGTCGCCAACTGCCGGACGCGCGAGCGTGCCGAACGGGACAGGTTGCCGTCCTTCTCGGCGCGCTCGAGTTCGATCGCGCCGGTCTCGTCCAGCACCGTCTTCTGCTCGTCGCGCAGCTTCGCGAGTTCCTCGCGGACCTTCACCAGGAGCTCCTCCTGGCGCAAGTTCTCGTAGCGGTCCTGCTGCTGCTGCAGTTCCTGTTCGGCCTTGTTCAGGTACTTCTCGGCCTCCTGCTGCCGCTCGGACGCTTCCTCGCCGTCCTCCTGCTCGAGCTGCTGGCGGCCCTGCTGCATGCGCTCGTTCGCGCCCTGCAGCGACTCCTGGCCCTTCTGCTGCTTCTTCTCGCGCAGGCGATCCATCAGGTCGCGCGTCTTCTGCGCCAGCTCTTCCTGACGCTTCGCCAGGTCCTGGTACTGCTCCTTGCGCTGCTGCGGCGTCATCGACTCCTTCGCGCCGGCGGCCGACGCGTCGAGTTCCTGCTTCATCTGCTGGAGTTGCTCGATCGCCTGCTGCTGCTGCTCCGCCGCTTGCCCGGCGTCCGACCGCTCGAGCGAGCGCGCGGCCGCTTGCTGGCGCGACGACGCGTCGGAGGACGACTGCTTCGCGCGTTCGACCGCGGGTTGCTGGTCCTGCTGGCTCGCGGTCTTCAGGCGTTCGAGGAGTTCCTCGAGCTGCTTCGTGCGGCCGGCGAGGTAGTCCTGCTTCTTCGCGAGGTCTTCGCGCTGCGATTCCTGCTCCGCACCGGCGTTCGCCATCGCGTCGCGCGCTCGGTTCAACGCGTCTTGCGAATCGCGCTGTTGCCCCAGCGCGGACGCCGTCTTGCCCTCGCGCTGTTCCTTCGCCGCGGCCTCGGCGCTGTTCGCGGCGGACTTCGCGGCTTGCGC
>JAEUIB010000398.1 GCA_016795255.1 Planctomycetota bacterium | reverse complement strand
GGCGTCGCGAAAGAGCACATCCACAAAGAAGCGTACGGCTGATCGCGGCGATCGGGAGTCGAGGGCGGTTCCCGACGGACGGACGTTCGCTCACGGAGCGACGACGAACTCCGCGATCGTGGCCGTGAGCTGCTCGAGGCTGCTCTCGAGTCGGTGGTCGCCGCCGGCGATCCGCTCGAAGCGCAGCGGTGCACGCCAGTGCTTCGCGACGTCGAGCGAGCACTCGATCGGCACCGTCACGTCGTCGGTGCCGTGCACCAACAGCGTCGGCACGTCGATCGCCCGCGCGAGTTCGTCCTCGTCGAGAGTTCGCGCGTCGCGCAACAGGTCGAACGCGATCTCCGCGCAGAAGTGCTCGCCGCTGTATCGCAGCACGTTCGTTCGTTCCCAGTGCTCGAGCGCGGCTTCGCCGAGGCGCCGTTCGAAGCGCTCGCGGAATCCGAACGCCGGCGCGATCAGCGCGAGGCGATGCACGTGCGGCTGGAGCTTCGCGGCGGCCCGAGCCGCGACGAGCCCGCCGAGCGACGAACCGATGACGGTCAGAGGTGGGGCCGGCGCGAGGGCGCCGATGACCGCGAGCGCGTCGCGCAGGTGTCGCGAGACCGACAGCGTCGCGAACGAGCCGGTCGATCCGCCGTGCCCTTCGTAGTCGAGCGCGAGCAGTCGCGCTCCGCGGCTCGCGAGCTCGATGCCGAGGCTCGTCGCTTTCGCGCCCGACCGCACCGATCCGAAGCCGGGGAGGAACAGCGCCGTCGTGCTCGGTCGCGCGCCGTCATCGACCCATTCGTCGACTTCCAGCACGACGTCGGTGCCGGGGACGGCGACGCGATGGCGGCGCGGCCGGCGTGCGCTCACGGCCGCTTCGCCAACGTCGCGACCACGTCGAGCGTGGCGTCGCCGCGGCGAAGCGTCAGCTTGATCGAATCGCCGGCGCACTTCGCGCGCGCCATGTAGTCGCTGAACTCGCCGCGATCACGGATCGGCTTGCCGTCGCACGCGACGATGAGATCGCCGACGACGAGCCCCGCGCGCTCGGCCGGCATGCCCTTCGTGACTTCGGCGACGCCGACGCCGACGGCGGGACTCGCGACGTCGGTCAGTGTCACGCCGAGGAACGCCGGCTCGACGTCGCTGCCGCTCTTCAAGCGCTCGACGGTCGCGACCACGGCGTCGATCGGCATCGCGAATCCGAGGCCCGAGTTCTGACCGAACGGCCAATCGGGCGACAGCACGATGCCGACGATGCGACCGCGCAGATCGACCAGCGCGCCGCCGGCGTTCTTGACGTTCGTCCCGGCGTCGGTCTGGATCGCGTCGCGCCACGGATCGAGTCGATGCAGCGCGGACACGACGCCGACGGTCACGAACGGATCGCGCGCGACCGGCGGCCCGTGGGGCGCCGCGACCGCGATCACGAACTGTCCCTCTTGGAGTCCGCTGGTCGCGATCGACTCGAGGACGTCGAACTGGACGCCCTTCGGCTTGTCGAGCACGAGCAACGCGAGGCCGGCCTTGCGGTCGTGCGCGAGGATCGACGCGCGGTAGACCTTGCCGTCGCTCGTGTGCGCCTCGATCGACGTCACGTCGTCGGGGAATTGGCGCGACGGCGCGAGCACGAACCCCTGCGGATCCACGATCGTGCCGGTCACGGCGCCTTCGCGCAGCAACGCCGGAGGGCCCTTCGGTGCTTCCGCGGGCTTCGGCGGTTCGGGCGCGGGCGCCGCGGGCTGGCCGTCCGCGGGCGTCGTCGTCGCGGGCTCGGACGGCGGCGGCGCGCGCGTGATCACGAGCGTGACGACGGCCTTGCGGGCGTTCATCGCCGCTGCGTGGAACGCGGTCGACAACGCCCGCGCGCGCGACCGCGGCCGCGTCACCGTGCGCGGCGGAGGGAACGCGTCGGCCACGCCGGGAACGCTCTCGTACGCCGCCCGGATCTGGTCCATCGGCGTCAACAGCGCGAGGTCCTGGAGGCTCGGCTGCTGACGGAACACGCCGACGAGTTGACCGTCGACGTCGAAATACGGGCAGCCGTCCTGGCCCGGGTTCGTCGCCGCGGACGTCTCGATGCGCGCGGTGCGCCCGGTGGCGTCCTTGTGGATGGCCGCGACGATCCCGAGCGTGACCGCCGGCGCGGACTCCGCGGCGGTGTTGAACGCGTTGCCGATCGACAACAGGAATTGGCCGACGCCGACCGAGTCCGGTTCGCTCGGCCGCGCGAACGGCAGGCGCTTGGCGTCGATCTTCAGCAGGCACGTGTTCGTGTCGGCGTGCGCCGAGACCCATGCCGCTTGGAACGTCCGCTTGTCGGGGAACGTGACCGCGACTCCGCGGTCACGGACCTCCGCGGAGTCGCGGAACACTTCGGCGAGGCGACCGTCGGTCAGCACGTAGCCGTTCTCGGCGATGCAGACGCCGGTGAATCCGGGGCCGACGCGCACGACCGCCGGCGCGACGGTTTCGACGATCCGCACGAACTCGCGGTCGAGTACGTCCAGCGACACCATCTGCGCGACGGACCGATGCGGCGATCCGAGCACGCCGCCGATCGCGAGCGCGATCGCGAACGCGAGCCGTCGCCGCATCACTTGCGCTCCGAACTCTGCGGCGCCTGGAGGGTCAGCTTCTTCGTCAGCCCTTTGCCGTCGCGGACGAGTCGCAACGAGATCGTCCGCCCGTTCGGCAGCATCGCGGTCTGGTTCAGCCACGTCGTGTACGAGTCGACGTCCTTGCCGTTCAACTGCGTCACGCGATCGCCGACGCGGATCCCGACCTTCTGCGCGGGCGAGCCGGGCGTGACGCCGGTGACCAACACGCCGCCGTCCGCGTGCGTTTGCGGTTGCACCTGCAAACCCGAATACCCGGCGACGACTTCGTCGCTCGCGCGCATGCCGCTCATGAACGCTTGCACCTGGTCGCCGGGGATCGTGTAGCCGACGCCGACGTTCGCGACCGCGTCACCGAGCGTCGCGATCTTGCCGTTGATGCCGATGACGCGGCCCGAGAGGTCGAACAGCGGTCCGCCCGAATTGCCGGGGTTGATCTCGGCGTCGGTCTGGATCGCGTTCTGATAGTCGAACTGGCCGCCGGCCAACCGGCCGAGTCCGGAGATGATCCCGAGCGTGACGATCGGTTCGCCGTCGAGCGCGAGCCCGCGCGGGTTGCCGCACGCGATCGCCCATTGACCGGGCTTCACGAGCTTCGTCTTCGCGAACTCGGCGGCCTGGAACGAGCGCCCTTTCGCCCGCAGCAGCGCGAAGTCGTAGAGCTTGTGCTGCGACAGGATCTCGGCCTCGACGCGTTCACCGCCGGTCAGCACGATCTCGACGCGCACGGCGTTCGCGATCACGTGGACGTTCGTCATCACGAGGCCGTCGCGCGACAGGATCACGCCGGATCCGACGCCGCCGTTCACGACCGCCTTCTTGCCGTTCTGTTCGACCTCGACGAACTGCATGACCGAGACGGTCGACGCGCGCAGGCGCTTCGACAGCGCGACCATCGAGCGCTCGATCCCCTCGGCCTCTTGGATGCAGGCTTCGAGTTCCTGCGCGTCCTGCGCGGCGGCCGCGTCGAGCGCGTTCCCGCCGGCGGTCGCCGGTGGGAGAGGTCCGAGCGCGAAGACGCAGGCGAGCAGGATCGACGGCATGGGGCGGTCTCGGACGGATCAGACGGACAGAGGCGTGCGCAGCGCGTCCTCGCTCGCGGTCAGGACTTCGACGCCGCTGTCGGTGATCAACAGCGTGTGTTCGAACTGCGCGACGAGTTCGCCCTTCTTCTCGCACAACGGCGGATAGACCATGAGTTGGTCGTCGCGCGAGAGCGCGTTCAACGAATCCGAAACCGCCTTGAACGGCAGGTGCGCGACGAGGTCGCGGCTGCCGAACGGGAGGCCGCCGAACGCGCGGATCGCGTCGTAGACGCCGTCGTCGACGCCTTTCGCCTTCTTCAGGTCGCGGCGGACCATGAAGACGTGCGCGTCGCCGCTCTCCTTGACGATGCCGGCGCCGGTCGACGCGAACGGCTCGATCGCGACGCAGGTCCCGGGGCGCAATTTGCCGCGACCCACCGGGACGTTCGGGATCTGGGGCGGACCGTGGATGATCCAGCGACCGACCGAGTGGCCGGTCAGATTCTTCACCGGACTGAACCCGAACGAGCGGATCACGCGCTCGACCTCACGGCCGATCTCGATGACGTCGACGTCCGGCCCGGCGACGCGGATCGCCGCGTCGAGCGCGGCCTGCGACGCCTCGACCAATTTGCGATTGCGGCCGTCCAACGACAGGTCGACCGTCATCGCCGTGTCCGCGACGAACCCGTCGACGTGCACGCCGCAGTCGATCTTCACCACGTCGCCCTCTTGCAGCGTCGTCGGGTCCCCGATCCATGCGCAATAGTGCGCAGCGATGTGGTTCCTCGACATCTGCAGCGGGAACGCGGGCTTGCCGCCGAGTTCCTCGATCCGGGCGTGGCCGGCGAGGGCGATGTCGATCAGCTTGGCGCCGGGTTTGGCGAGGGAAGCCACGTACTTCCGCACGTGACATGCGATGGCTGCGGCACGACGCCATTTCTCGAGGTCTTGGGGATTCATCACCGGGCGATCCTACGGCGAGCCGGGTGGCGTCAACAAGCGCGACGATCGACGCCATCTGCGTCGGCGGCGGTGGCCCTCGGCTCGGCGAGCGGCCCGGAATCGCGCCATGCGACTGTCAAGATCCGGCCAGCGTTGCGTCGATTCTTGTTGCTCGGATGATGCTCGGATTCGGCGACATCGGCCGCGTCGCAGCGGCCGGAACCCGGCGCCGGATCCACGTCGAGGTCGCCGATCGCCCGGCCGAGGGTGGCTTCCTTGACCGAACGCGTACGCAACGTAGACTGTCCCACCCTTTTTCCTGGATCGGCTCAGAGCGCGTGAGGGCAATCCCTCGCGTGCGGAGGCTCGCATGAAGATCGCTGTCGTCGGCACCGGCTACGTCGGCTTGGTCGCCGGAACTTGCTTCGCCGAAAGCGGCAACACCGTCATCTGCGTCGACGTCGACGCGAAGAAGGTGGCGATGCTGAACGACGGCAAGATCCCGATCTACGAACCGGGACTCGAGGAGCTCGTCCACAAGAACGTGGAAGAGCAGCGCCTCTCGTTCACGACCGACATCGACGCGGCCGTGAAGAGCTCGCTGATCGTGTTCATCGCCGTCGGCACGCCGCCGGACGAGGACGGCTCGGCGGACCTGAAGCACGTGCTCGCCGCTGCTCGCTCGATCGGCAAGGCGATGAACGGTTACAAGATCATCGTCGACAAGAGCACCGTGCCGGTCGGCACCGCGCAGAAGGTCGCCGCGGCGATCGCCGAGAACACGTCGCACCCGTTCAACGTGGTGTCGAACCCCGAGTTCTTGAAGGAAGGCGCCGCGATCGACGACTTCATGAAGCCGGACCGCGTCGTCATCGGCACCGACGACCCGCGCGTCGCCGAGATCATGAAGGAGCTGTACGCGCCGTTCGTCCGCTCGGGCAACCCGATCATCATCATGGACATCGCGTCGGCCGAGCTGACGAAGTACGCCGCGAACGCGATGCTCGCGACGCGCATCAGCTTCATGAACGAGATCGCGCAGATCTGCGATCGCGTCGGCGCGAACGTCACGAAGATCCGCGAGGGCATCGGCTACGACTCGCGCATCGGTATGCCGTTCCTGTACGCGGGCTGCGGCTACGGTGGCTCGTGCTTCCCGAAGGACACGCGCGCGATCATCTCGACCGCGAAGGCGCACGGGTACGACTTCCAGATCATGCGCGCCGTCGAGGAAGTGAACGCCAATCAGAAGAAGTGGCTGTTCAGCACGGCGCACCGGTTCTTCAAGGGCGACCTGAAGGGCAAGAAGTTCGCGGTCTGGGGCCTCGCGTTCAAGCCGCGCACCGACGACGTCCGCGAAGCGTCCGCGCTGATCCTGATCAACGAACTGTTGAAGGCGGGCGCGACGGTGCACGCGCACGATCCGGAAGCGATCCACACGACGAAGCGCGAGATCGGCGACAAGATCTCGTACCACGAGCACATGTACGACGCCTTGCCGGGCGCCGACGCCCTGTTCGTCGTCACGGAGTGGAACGAGTTCCGCAACCCGGACTTCGACAAGATGAAGTCGCTGATGAAGTCGGCGGTGATCTTCGACGGACGCAATCTCTACAACCCGTCGACGCTCGGACCGCTCGGTTACAAGTACTACCGCATCGGCGCGCCCGGCGTGCCGTGACGCGGAGTCCGCAGCGAACGGCGTTCGACGTTCGAGGTTGAACCCGAAACGAAAACGGGGCGCGTGACCACTCGGTCGCGCGCCCCGTTCTCGTTTCGGACGGTTCGGCTTCGCTCGTCGACGTCAGCGATTGCCGTAGTCGTCGCGGTCGCGATAACCGCCACCGCCGCCACCACCGTAGCCACCGCCGCGGTCGTAGCCGCCACCGCCACCGCCGCCGTAGCCACCGCCGCCGCGGTCGTATCCGCCGCCGCCACCGCCGTAGCCACCGCCGCCGCCACGGTCGTAGCCGCCGCCTCCTCCTCCGCCGCCGTAGCCGCCGCGGTCGTATCCGCCGCCGCCGCCACCGCCGCGATACCCACCGCCGCCGCGATAACCGCCGCCACCGCCGCCGCCTCCACCCCTGCGGTAGCCACCGCCACCGCCGCCTCCGCCGCCGCGGTAACCACCACCGCCGCCGCCGCCGCGCCGGCCGCCACCGCCGCCGCCGTAACCGCGCGACGGACCACGACCCCCGTCACCGCGCGGTCCGCGAGACCGCGGCGCCGACTCGGCGCCGGGCTCCTGCGGGGTCCACTTGGTTCCGAACACGCGACGCCGGACGCGGCGCGCGGTGCGGGCCAGCAGGCGGGTCAGCTCGAGCATGCGCTCGATCGGAATCTCGTCGGCGGACGCCAACTGCTGCAGTTGCTCGGCTGTGGCTTTCAAGTTCTCGGCGAGTCGGGCGACCTTCTCCCTCGCGACGGTCGCCGTTTGCCCTTCGGATTCGCTCATTCGATGCTTCCTTACTCGGGGTGATGGAATCGACGCCGCACCGTGGGACTTCCCTGCTTCCCGCACCCGTCGACGGCGGCGGCCTCGAGTTGGTTGAGAACGTCTGGCTTCGCAATGACTCGCATCGAGCTAGGCACGTTCGATGCGCGGCCGAGTGTAACACTGGGCCTCGACGAAGCCTGAGTCGCGCGGAATAGTGCGCGCCCCGCGCAGCGGCGTTACGACCTTGAAACGCCCGTGAGCTCACATCGGTTTTTCGCCACCCCGTTTGCAACGGGTCCCGGGCTCGCGCTCCGGTGTGTCCGTCGCGTCTTCGCCCGGCGAGCGTTCGGCGCAGGAGCGACTCGTCCGATCGCGCCGATCGACCCGTCAGGGCGGGGCGGCGGGGCGGCGGGGCGGCATGCCGGAAGGAGCCGCGGACGACCCCGCGTCGCGCGGCGATCGGCACGGCTCCTTCCGTCGTGCTTCGCTCGACGTCAGGACTCGTCGTCGTCGGACTCGGCCGTGCCCCCGGTCGCGCCGTCGAGCTGTCGCGCGGACCGCATCCGTCCGAGCGCTTCCTCGACGTCCGCGGTCCAGTACGGGCTGTCGGCGAACCGCTTGCGGACGGAGTCGATGATCTTGCGCGCCTCGTCCTTGTTGCCGGCCTTCAGCAGCGACATCGCGGCGAGATCGGCCGCGCGCACGGCGGCGACCGCCTGCGTCGGCGTCTTGTCGGCCAACGACATCCACGTCGAACGCGCGGCAGCGCCGTCACCGGACCGCTCCTGGATGCGTCCGATCCACGTCAGCGCCTTCGCGCCCTCGGTCTCCTCGTGCGGATACTCGTCGAGCACGCGACGGTACGCGGCGATCGCCTCGGTCGGCTTTCCGGCGCGACGCAACAGGTGTCCGAGCTCGTTCTGCGCCCGCGCCGCGAAACGGGGCGCGGCCTTGCCGAGCGCGACCGCCCGTTCGAACGCCTCTGCGGCGGCCGCCGTGTCGCCGAGCGAGCGCTGCAGCTCGCCGATGCGGAACGCCGCCTCGGCGCACGCGCGCTCGTCCTGCGCGAACTGGCTCCCGACCGCGCCGTAGGCGGCGATCGCGTCTTCGAGGATCTTGCGCTTCTCCTCACCCGACTTCTTGAACGACTGGCGCCGGATCTGCCCCGCGCGATCGAGCGCCTGCTCGGCGTTGTCGGCCACCTTCGAGGCGGCGGCCTTCGGGGCGTCCTCGGCCCGCGCGATCCCCACGGCGAACGACATCGCACACACGATCAGCCACGCATGACGCATGCTCATGGACTCCTCCACACGAAGCGCCGAACTGCCGCACGACGCGCCCCGTACCCTCGCCGCGCCGGTCGCCGTCGTGCGGCTTCCGATGCGGTTCGATGCGGACGCGGATCGCGACGGTGGTCCGTCGGCTCCGACGACTCACGAATGGAATGGCGCGGCTCACGTTCGCCGCGGTCGCGCGGGAGGACGGTCGCGGGCGTGTGGAGTTACCGACGATTCCGAGTCGATCGCCGTGGAGCCCGGCCCGCGAGGGGCCGCCGGCCCGGAGCTTCTGCGCTCACTCCCGGGAGGAGCGCGCCTCGTCGAGCAACACGACCGGCCGCCGATGTTGCCCGGTCAGGTCTTCGTCGGTCGGTCCGTCGATCGGCAGCGAGAACACGAACGTGCTGCCCGCACCGACGCGACTGTGGATCGCCATCTCGCCGCCGAGATGTTCGACGATGCCCTTCGACAACGGCAGTCCGAGGCCGGCTCCC
>JAEUIB010000304.1 GCA_016795255.1 Planctomycetota bacterium | reverse complement strand
CCCTCGCTCGTTCCGCACGGATGCGACGATCCGCTGATACGTCTCGTGCAGGAGCGCCGGAACAACCGCGTTTTTGAGAGGTGCGTGCATCATTCGCGCGCGGAAGAAGTCGCCCCGTGCGTTCGAGGGGCCGCGGCGACTCCGCTGTCCGTTCGGGTTCGGCTCCCCTTCGCGTCCGTCCCACGCGCGACTCAAGGGCGCGGGGATTTCCAAAAGGGGGCCTCGCTCGTTTGTGAGGCCCCCTTTTGGTCGTTAGACCGCGAAGCGGTCGAACGCGGGGGGGCGGGGGCGGTGCCCCCGCCTCTCGCGAGGTGCAAGGAGGTACGGCCTTCGGCCTCTGTGTGACGGGGCCCGGGGGCCTTCGGCCCCCGGCCTGGCGTACGGAGGCGGAGCCTCCGTACCTATCGCGCAGCGATCCGGACGATTTCCGCCGGATCGTCGACGATCCAGGTCGGCGACTCGCGCTCCAGTTCCTCGCGCATGCGGAATCCCCAGGTCACGGCGACCGACGGCATGCCGGCGGCCTTCGCCGTCCGCATGTCGATCGCCGTGTCGCCGACGTAGAGCGTCTCCGACGGCTCGAGCCCGATCCCGCCGAGCACCCAGAACGCGCCGGCCGGATCCGGCTTCTTCGGGATCCCGTCGATCTGGCCGCGGACCGCTTTGAACCACGGCGACCAGCCCAGCCCCGCGATCGTGCGGCACGTCAGCACGTCGGGCTTGTTCGACAGCACGCCGAGTCGAGCGCCCGCACCGGCGAGCTCGCGCACCATCGCATCGATCCCTTCGTACGGCTTCGTGCGATCGAGCAAATGCGCTTCGTAGTAGCTCCACACGTGGCGCAGCAGGTCCTCGAGCAGTTCCGGTCGCGAGGCCGGCAACGCGCGTTCGCACAGCGTTCGGACACCCTCGCCGACCATGCGGCCGACCGCGCTCTGCGCGTGCGTCGGCAGCTCCAACTGCGTCAATCCGTGGTTCACCGCCGCCGCGATCGACGGCAGGCTGTCGACGAGCGTGCCGTCGAGATCGAAGATCGCTCCCTTGAACCGCATGCGGTCGCGCCGGCTCCGTCGTTCCGTTCGAGTTCGGCGGGAACTCTATCGTCCGGCTGCCCGTTCGCCGTGCCCTCCATGCGGTGGGCACCGTCCTGGAGTTCCGCATGCTCGTCGTCCGAGACCTGGTGAAGGTCTATCCCGGGCCCGTCGCCGCATTGCAGTCCGTCGCCCTCGACATCGAGAACGGCATGTTCGGACTGCTCGGCCCGAACGGCGCCGGCAAATCCACCCTGATGAAGATCCTCGCCGGCCTGCTCGAGCCGACGTCGGGCACGATCACGCTCGACGGCGTCGACGTGCTGGCCGATCCGCGCTCGCTCGCGATGCGACTCGGCTACCTCCCGCAGGAGTTCGGCTTCTACCCGCACCTGAGCGGCGAGGACATGCTCGCGTTCCTGCTGCGGCTGAAGGGCGTCCACGCGCCGTCGGGCCTGATGAAGCTCGCGCGCGAACTGCTGGCACGCGTGAACCTCGCCGACGCCGCGAAGCGCAAGGTCAAGGGCTACTCGGGCGGCATGCGTCAGCGCCTCGGGATCGCCCAAGCGCTGGCCGGTGACCCGCGACTGATCATCGTCGACGAGCCGACCGCCGGCCTCGACCCCGAAGAGCGCCAGCGCTTCTATCGACTGCTGGCCGAACTCGCGAGCGAGCGCATCGTGCTGCTGTCGACGCACATCGTCGAGGACGTCGCGATCCTGTGCCCGCGCTTCGCCGTCATCCGCAAGGGGCGCATCGTCGCGCAGACTTCTCCATCGGCCGCGCTCGAGACGCTGAAGGGCCGCATCGCCGAAGGCCGCCCCGCTGCCGGCGAGATCGACGCGCTCCGTTCGCGCTACGTCGTCACGCAATCGTTGCCGTTCGAAGGCCACGCGCGCATGCGCATCTACTGTCCCGACGGCGCGCCGCCGAGCGGCTTCGCGACGACGCAAGCGACGCTCGAGGACGCGTACTTCCTGATGATGCATCGCGCGGACGACGCGAAGTCCGGAGCCGCCGACGCCGGGACGGCCGCCGCATGAACGCGCGCAGACTCGTCACCGTCGCCAGCGCCGAAGCCGCCTTCCAGTGGAAGCGGCCGCTGTTCTGGGTCGCGTTCGTGCTGCTGTTCGCGACGTCGTTCCTGCTCAGCACCGGCTCGCTGTCGATCGGCGCCGGAGACGTCGCGGTCGGCGGCAAGAAGGCGTGGATCACGTCGGCGTTCGCGTCGACGCAACTGTTCGCCCTGGTGTGGTCGCTGTTCCTCGGCTTGTTCCTCGCGATCGCCGGCGGCATGTCGCCGATCCGCGATCGCGAGCTCGACGTCGATCCGCTGCTGTACTCGTCGCCGCTGACGCCCGCCGAGTACGTCTTCGGCAAGTACCTGGGCGTCGTCGTCCCGTACCTCCTGCTGCTGATCGCGCACGTCGCGTTCACCGCGGCCGTCTGCCACCTGCCGAGCGTCGACGCGGAACTGCGCGGTCCGTTCGTCCTCGCGCACTGGGCCGGCTCGCTGCTGCCGTTCGGAGTCCCGCTGCTGCTGTTCTTCTGCGGCGCGTCGTTCTGGCTCGGAGCGCGCAGCGGTCGCCCGATCCTCGTGTTCTTCGTGCCGCTCGCGTTCGTGATGCTGTGCGTGATGTTCGTGTGGGACTGGCATCCAGTGTGGTTGGACGCGCGACTCAGCGCGGCGCTCGGCTGGCTGGATCCCGCCGGCGTGCGATGGCTGCGCGAGACGTACCTCGCGGTCGATCGCGGCGTCGAGTTCTACAACACGCGTCCGGTCGAGCTCGACGCGGTGTTCCTCGCGAGTCGCATCGCCATCGGCGCGTTCGGGATCGGGCTCGTCGGCGCGGCGGTCTCCGCGATCCGCGCCGACGCGCGAGGTCGCGTCCAACGATCGGTCTCGCCGACGACCGCGGTGCGGGACGACGGCCGAGCGCGCGACGCGACGTCGGGAACGCGCGAAGGGCTCGCCGACCTCGGCATGCGCTCGCGGGCTCCGGGCTTCGTCGCGACGACGTTCGCGATCGCTCGCGTCGAATTCCACGAACTCCTGCGCTCGCCCGGTCTCTACCTGTTCACGCCGCTGATCGTGCTGCAGACCGTCTCGTCGGCGCAGTTCGGCTCGGAGTGGCTCGGCATGACGTCGCTGGTCACGGCGGGTGGATTCGCCGCGAGCTCGTTCAACACCGTCACGCTGCTCGTCTGTCTGCTCGCGCTGTTCTACGTCACGGAGTCCCTCGAGCGCGACCTGTCGACGCGCCTGCATGCGATCGCGTTCGCGACTCCGGTGCGGACCGCGGCGCTGCTGACCGGCAAATGCCTCGCGAACAGCTTCGTCGGTGCGGTCGTCGTCGTCGTCGCGGCGCTGACCGGGCTCGCGCTGATGGCCTACGAAGGCAAGCTGCCGCTCGACGCGTCCCCGTTCGTCCTCGTCTACGGCCTGCTGCTCGCCCCCACGCTGCTGCTGTTCACCGCGTTCACGGCGATGGTCCATTCGGTCAGCGGCAATCGCTACGTCACGTACGGCGTCGGTCTCGGCGCGTTGATCGTGACCGGCATGGCGCAACAGACCGGCCACATGAACTGGGTGTTCAATTGGCACCTGTGGGGAGCCGTGAACTGGAGCGACATCAGCGTGTTCGAGCTCGATCGGTCCGCGCTGATCCAGAATCGCGTCCTCGTGCTGTTGGTCGCCGTGCTGTTGGTGCAGGTCGCGGTCCGCTTCCACATGCGTCGTCAACGCGACGGGATCCGCACGCTGTGGCGCCTACGGCCGGCGAGCTTGCTCCGCGGATCGCTCGCGTTCCTGCCGTCGATGGTCCCGATCGTCGGCGTCGGTACCGCGCTCGCCCTCGACATCCACGACGGCCACGGCGGCGAGCCGGCGCGCGACGCCGCCAAGGACTACTGGCGGCAGAACGTCGCGACGTGGCTCGATTCGCCGACGCCCCGCGTCGCCAACGTCGACCTGCGAGTCGACCTGTTCCCCGCGGAACGACGCGCGCACGTCGCGGGCAGCTACGCCCTGCGCGGCCAGGACCCGCCGCTCCGTCGCTTCTGCGTGACGATCGGCCCGCACTACCGCGACGTCACGATGCGCCTCGATCCGCCGCCGCTGCGCATGGACGAGAAGAAGCTGCTGTACGCGTTCGAGCTCGAGCGACCGCTCGGCCCCGACGACACCTGCACGCTGACGTTCGAGCACGATGCCACGCTGCCGGACGGCATCTCGAAGAACGGCGGCTCGATGGGAGAGTTCATCGTGCCGTCGGGCGTCGTGCTGACCGCGTTCGGCCCGACGTTCGTGCCGATGCTCGGATTCATGCCCGGCCTCGGCGTCGACGACGAGAACTCCACCGAGCCGAAGGTCTTCCCCGATGACCATTGGCTCGGACAGGTCGAGCCCGCGTTCGGCGTCGCCCGGCCGTTCGACGCGCATTGCGTCGTCACCTGCCCGGAGGACTTCACGGCGAACTTCGTCGGGGACCTCGTCGCGGACACCACCGTCGACGGACGCCGCTCGATGGAGTGGTCCGCGCGCGGCATCCGACTGTTCAACCTCGTCGCCGGACGCTGGGCCGTCACGCGCGGCGACGGCGTCGCGATCCATCACGACCCGCGCCACACGGTGAACATCGCGACGATGACCGGCGCCCTCGAAGCGGCGCGGCGACATTTCAGCGAGTGGTTCGCGCCGTTCCCGTGGACGGAGCTGCGTCTGTCCGAGTTCCCGGGCCTGTCGAGCTACGCGCAGGGATTCCCGACGAACATCACGTTCTCGGAGGACATCGGCTTCCTCGGCGACGACGACGAGCGCGGCAGCATGGGCTTCATGGTCACCGCGCACGAAGCCGCCCACCAATGGTGGGGCAACATGCTGACGCCCGGCGAAGGTCCGGGCGGCGACGTCCTGTCCGAAGGGATGGCCCACACCTCGACGATGCTGTTGATCGATCACGTCCGCGGCGAGTTCTTCCGGCGCAAGTTCTTCCTCGGCATCGAGGACAGCTACGCGCGCGGTCACGTCGCCGACGCCGAGCGCTCGCTCGCGAAGGTCGACGGCTCGAAGTCCGGGGACACGACGATCCTCTACGACAAGGGCGGCATGGTCGGCTGGATGACCGAGCGTCTGCTCGGCCGTGAGCGCTTCCTCGCGGCGTGTCGGGCGTTCATCGCGCGCTTCAAGGACGGCCCCGACTTCCCGCTGATCGAGGACTACGTCTCGGTGCTGCGCGAGCACGCGCCGGATCCGATCGCGTTCGACGCGTTCGCGAAGCAGTGGTACTTCGAGGTCGTGCGGCCGCAGTTCACGGTGACCGACGTGCGCAGCCGGACGCAGGACGACGGCACGACGCGCGTCGAAGCCGTCGTCACGAACACCGGGACGGGCACCGTGACCGTCGACGTCGCGGTGACCGCCGGCGGCGACGCGTTCGACGATCGCGGCGAGCGACGACCCGAGTACCGCGACTCGCGAACACGGGTCACGTTGGCGGCCGGCGCGAACGAAACCGTGACGATCGACTGCTCGTTCGAACCCGAGACGGTCGTCGTCGACCCGGACGCGAACGTCCTGATGCTGCAGCGGAAGAACGCGATCTGGAGGTTCTGACCCCCGCCTCGTGGGCTCGTCCGTGAACCGGCCGAATGGAGCCCGCGAGGCGAGGGCCATCGGGGCCGCCGCCGGATTTCTTCACGGCCGTCGAAGCGACCGAGACGCCCGGACCGACGACGACATCCGCCTTTGGTCCAGCTTTCGACTCTTCCGACTCAAGCGCCTTCACCCCCCGTGCCGATCAGGCTCTCGGATAACCCGGCTCGGGGACCGAAGGAGCCTGCTTGAGCGTTCGCCGCGAACCCAGACGCAGCGCACCTCTGCGACTCGTGATCGTCGTGGGCGTGCTGGTGCTCGCTCAAGCCGTCACGTCGTGGAGCATGGACGACGCGTTCGTCCGCGTGGCAGCGACCCTCTGCGTCGCCGCCGCCGCGGTCGGCGCCGGCATGCTCGTGTTGCGCCACCCCGTCGAGCGTCGGCGCAACCCGCCCGACGACGGCGAGACCACGCGGTGCATCCCGGCCGAGGATCCCCGCGTCGCATCCTTGCGCTGGCAGATCGAGCGCCTCGAGCGCGAGTACCTCGAACACATCGAAACCTCGACGCGTCATCGCGAAGAGCTGACGCAGGATCTGCGTCATCGCGCGACCGACTTGGCGCGGGCTCGCAGCGAACTCGCACGGGTCGACAAGGCGCGCGACGAGTTCGTCGCGGTTGTCGCGCACGAGTTCCGCACACCGCTCGCCGCGATCCGTTCGTTCGCCGAGATCCTCCTCAACTACAAGGGCGAGCTGAACGACTCCGACCGCATGCAGTTCCTCGAGATCGTCCGCAGTCAGAGCGAACGACTCGCGCGACTCGTCGAAGAACTGCTCGACATCAGCCGCATCCGCGCGGGGCGCGCCGAGCTGCGCACCGGTCGCTTCCCGATCGCGACGATCCTCACCGAGGTCTTCGAGAGCATGTCGATGCTCGCGCGTTCGTCGGGCCACGTGCTCGAGCTCGCCGGCGTGAAGCCCGACCTGATGACCTGGTGCGACCGCGATCGCACGGTGCAGATCGTCACGAACCTCGTCTCGAACGCGCTGAAGTACACGGCTCCCGGCACGCGGATCGAGATCGACGCGAACGCGAAGGACCCCGACACCGTGTCCGTCGTGGTCCGCGATCACGGCGTCGGCCTGTCGCAGCACGAGGCCGAGCACTTGTTCGAGGCCTACTTCCGCGACCCGCAGAAGAGCGCCGCGGCGCGCGGCACCGGGCTCGGCCTGCACATCTCGCGCGAGTTCGCTCGCAAGATGGGTGGCGAGCTCCACGCCGCACGCACCGAGGGCGGCGGAGCGTCGTTCACGCTCCTGTTGCCGTCGCAGGAGCCTCGATCTTCGGAAGAGCCGACCACAGCCGACGCAGCAAGTCGGACCCTCTGAGCGCTTCCGGATCGTCGGGATACGCGTCGAGCAGTCGCTCCGACAGCAGCACGATCAACTTCTTCCGCGCGCGCGTGAGGCTGACGTTCAGCCGATTCGGCGAGAAGAAGAACTGCGCCTCCCCGAGCACCGCGTGCGGGTCGCTGGCCGCGAACGACAGCACGATCAGATCCCGCTCGCCGCCTTGCAGCCGCTCGACGGTGTCGACGACCGGCAGTTGCTCGGCGCGCAGGTCCGGCAACGCGCGTCGCAGCAACGCGCGGATCCGATTGCCGTGGGCTCGGTGCGGCGCGATCACCGCGATCTCGGCCGGCATCACGCCGCCGCGCACGGCCTCGACGACGAGATCGGCGGCGAGCCGCGCCTCCGAGTTCGACATCACGCGCGCGCCGCGGTGATGCTGCGGCACGATCACCGCGGGAGGATCGGGCGCGAGGATCGGCGACACGGCCGCATCGATGCGTAGGCGCTGCCCCGCGTTGGCGGCCGCGGCGACCAGACGCCCTTCGTAGAACGCGCGACTCGGGAACTCGCACAGCTCGGCGTTCATCCGATACGTCGACGACAGCAGGAACGAGCCGTACAGCTCGTGCATGTGCTGGAACAGCGACCGGCGCGCGAGCGGATCGCGATGCTCCGCGATGACGAGCGGCGGAAGTTGAAGGTGATCGCCGACGCAGACGAGTCGCTTGGCCAACGGCAACACCGCGCACGCGTGCGCCAGCGAAACCTGACCGGCCTCGTCGACGAGCGCGAGGTCGAACTGTTGCCCGAGCAGACCCGGCGCCGCGTGCGTCGTCACGCCGACGACGCACGGCCCTCCGGGGTCGCGCCACGCGCGCGCCGACGGCACCGGTTGCACGCGCGTTCGGTCGAGCCCTTCGAATTGGCGATCGGCGCCGATCTTGACGATCGTCGCAGCCGGATCCGTCCGTGCGACGGCGTCGAGCACGTTGTTGACCGCGCGATGCGTGAACGCGGTCACGAGCACGCGCCGCCCGGCCGCGACGAACGCGCCGATGATCGCCGCGGCGAGGCGCGTCTTGCCGGCGCCCGGCGGACCTTGGACGAACGCGAACGGTCGCGAACACGCGGCGACGAACGCCTCTGTCTGCGTCGGATCGAGCCCTTGCCGACGCGCGCGGTCGTCGCCGGCGACGCACTCGACGGACGCCGTCCGCGACGCACGCCCGAGCAACAGCTCGCGCGCGTCGACGTACGTCGGGCTCTGGAACAACGCCCGCACGGCTTGGATCGTCCGATCGGCGAAATCGGCGTCGCGCCGATCGAGCACCAGTCGTTCGCCGGAGCCCCCTTGCAGCAGCGCCCGCGACGCCGCGAATCGATCGTGATCGACGAGGACGAGTCCGCGCAGCGGGTCGTACTCGCGGAACACCACGGACGCGCCGGCGTCGATCGCCGCGCCGTTGCCGAGATAGAGCGTGTCGCCGGCCCGGAAGCGAGCGACGAACTCCGGGCACGCGAGCGTGTAGCCGTCCTTGCCGCTCGAGACGATCGTCAGGTCCTTCACGGCCTCACCGGCTTCGACGCGCTCTTCCAGCGTCAGCGCGTGGACGTCGCGCAGTTGCATCGCTCCCGCGCGGCGTTCGCGCGCGAGGATCGCGATCAGCCGCTCGGGCAGCGGCGCCTTCACGACGACGCCGTTCCGGCGAGCACGAACGTGCGCAGCGCGAGCATCACGTCGAGATCCCGTCGCAGCAGCCGCGCGATCGAATCGACGTCGGCACTCGCCTCGTCCTCGAGATGGCGCAGCGCGGCCAGATCGATCCCGTCGTCGTCGTCCACCGTCAAGCCCGCGGCGCGCGCGGCATCGGCCGGACGCCGATCGAAGCCGGGCAGCGCACACGCGCGGCGGAGTTCTCCGCGGACGTCGAGCGTTCGGGCGAGCAGGGCCTCGACGGTGTCGGCGAGGCTCGGGTCGAGATCGAGCCCCTCCTCCAACGCCCGGCGGACGTTCGGCCCGTAGATCAGCAACGGACCTTGCGTGCGCGCGAGGTTCCGCACGAGCTCCGCGAACTCCTGCTGCGGTTGCGCGTGCTCGCGCGTGCGCAGCCAGCGGACGCGGAAGCGATCGGGCCGCGACGCCACGATGCCGGCGACCGCGACGATCGCGTCCTTCGCCCGATCGTCGACGACGGCGGCGAGTGCGAGATCGGCCGTCGCGAGCTCGGGGCGGACCGCCCCGTAGAACTGCGGCCGGCCCTCGGTGACCGCGCGTGCTCGGCGCGCGAATCGCGTGACGAGATCGTGTGCGAGGCCCGCCGCATCGGCGACGGCCCGCGTGTCGGCGATCGCCGACGCGGCGCGCAGCGTCGTGACTCCGGCGCTCGCGAGCGCGGCTTTCTGCTCGCGCGTGACGTCCTGCGCCAACGACGGATCGTCGGACGACTCGAGATCGTCCATGCAGACCGCGAGCCAGCGGCAATCGGTGCACGCCTCCACGCGGTGCGGCCCCGGATCGGAGTCGACGCGGTTGCGCAGCGTCTGCAGTCGCGCGAGCAGGCGTTCGAGGCTCGCCGCGATCTCGTCGAGCGCGAACGTCCAACGCTCGCCGCTGCGCAGGATCACGTGGCCGAAACGCGGAGGCTTCGCGATCTGGCCGAGCATCCGCGAATAGAACGCGATCTGCATCTGCGCCGCGGCGTGGACCTTCTGCGTGCTCTTGATGTCGGCGACCTCGTAGACGCCCGCGTCCGACAGCAGCAACAGGTCGGGGCGACCGAGGAACTCGCCGAGTTTCAGCACGCCGTTCGCGATCGCCGGCACGCGCCGCGTCATCGCGTCGAGCGTCGCGGCGAAGCCTTCGTCGAAGCGGCCGGGTTCGAAGCGCACCGACTCGACGTCCATGCCGGCGAGGATCCGCTCCTCGAGTCGCTGTCCGCTCTGGAACAGGACGCGCATGCGCTCGGTCGGCTGCAGGATCCGGTCGCGAGGGCCATGGAAGTCCAACCACGGCGAACGCTCGCAGGTCAGTGATTCCTTGATGCGGGTGCCGTCGATCGGACGCATGAGGCCGCGGAGCCTACACCTTCACGTCGTCAGGAACCGCCGCCTGTGTGGGGTTCGTGCGTCCGCGCGGCGCGATCCAGCACTTGCTGCAGCAGCGCCAGCGTGAACGGCTTCGGCAACACGTCGTGGATGCCGACCTTCGTGACTTGTTCCGCGTCGAACGCGGCCTCGAAGCCGCTCATCAGCACGATCGGCACGTCGGCCCGGATCTTCCGGATCTCGATCGCGAGCTCGACCCCGTTCATCTGCGGCATCGCGTAGTCCGTCACGACGACCGTGAACGAATCGGGCGCGGCGGCGAACATCTCAAGTGCTCGCTTCGCGTCCGTGCAGGTGACCGGTTCGCAGTTGAAGCGCTTCAGCATCGCCGCGCCGAGGTTCGCGACGTAGATCTGGTCGTCGACGAACAGCACCCGCCGGCGCGCGGCGTCGCCGGCATTCGCCGTGCTCGGCGCCGCGGGCTCGGGTGGCGGCGCGTTCGGCGAACCCTCGAACAACGGGATGTAGACCCGGAACGTCGTGCCCTCGCCGACGCGACTGTTCACGATCACGACGCCGTCGTGCTCGCGGACGATCCCGTAGACCACCGCGAGTCCGAGCCCCATTCCCTGACCTTGCGGCTTCGTCGTGAAGAACGGTTCGAACAGGCGCGCTTGCGTCGCCGCGTCCATGCCCGGGCCGGTGTCGGCCACTTCGATCCGCACGTGGCGGCCGACCCGCAACGGCGCGAGCTTCGTCGCCATCTCGGCGTCGACGCGCACGACGTCGAGGCCGACGCGCAGTTCGCCGACGCCGTTCATCGCCTGCACCGCGTTGCGCATGAGGTTGGTCAGGACCTGGTGGACCATCGTCGCGTCGCCGAGCACGCGAGCGTCGCGCGTCCCGACGTCGAGCGTCACGCGGACGTCGTGCGGCACCGTCGGGCCGAGCATCTTCACCGCCTCGGCCACGACTTCGGCGATCTGGATCGGCGTGCGGCGCAGATGCTCGTTGCGACTGAACGTCATCGTCTGGCGCACGAGGTCGCGGGCCCGGTTCGCGACGTCGATGATCTGGTGCAGCCGTTCCAGCGATTCGCCCTCGAGCCGGGCCGACTCGAGCAGCAGATTCGCGTTGCCGACGATGCCCATCAGGAAGTTGTTGAAGTCGTGCGCGACGCCGGCCGCGAGCGTCGCCAGCGCGTCGAGCTTCTGCGAGCGATGCACCTGCAATTGCAGCGTCTCGCGTTCGCGCTGGGCGAGGACGCGATCCGTGACGTCGCGCGCGATGCACGCCACGCGGTAGACCGAGCCGTCGTCGCGGCGGATCGGCACGAACGTCGCGTCGAACCAGCGCTCCTCGGGTTGGCGCGTCACGACTTCGCGCGTCAGTGAAACCCCGCCGCGCGAACATGCGTCGACCGATGCGAGCACGACGTCCGCGACCTGGGCCGGCACCAGCGATTCGAGCGGACGGCCGCGCAGCGCCTCGCTGCGATGCCCGCACAGGGCTTCGGCCGCCGGGTTGACGGCTTCGACGAAGTAGCTGCCCGGCTCGCGGACGCCGACCAGGAACGTCGCATCGCGCGTGTTCTCGAAGATCTCACGCTCGCGGCGTTCCGTCGCGGCCAGCGCAGCCTCGATCACCTGCCGTCGCGACGACTCGAGCGCCAGCGAGACCAGGTCGGCCATCGCGCACGCGAAGATCTCCTCTTCGGTGGTCCAGCGCCGCTTCGAGCCGACGTGTTCGAAGCAGATGACTCCCGCGAACACGCCGCGCTCGCGGACCGCCGCGTCGAGCATCGACGTGATGCCGAGCGGCAACAGGTACGCCTCGCGGAACTCCTGCGTCTCGGCGTCCTTGACCGCGTCGTTCGACGCGATCAGCCGCTGCTCTTCGAGCGCGCGGAAGTACGCCGGATGGTCGGCGACGAGCAACTCGTGTCCGCTCGTGTGCCGCGCGGACCCGCGCTCGAACAGGTCGAGCGTGACGATCTTCTTGCGCTCCGGATCGAGCAGCCACACGCTCGCGCGCTCGACGTCGACCGCGTGCGCCGCGATCTCGGTCAGCGTCCGCACGTCACCGGCGAGGTTGTCGCCGTGGAACGACCGCAAGCGCGCGAGCTCGAGCAGCGCGCGATGGGCTCGGTTCAGCTTCGACGTGTCGCGCGAAGTCGCCATGCGGCCGCGAAGTTAACAGTCCGCGGTGCGACTCCGCTGGGGCTCGTCGGGTCGATCTCGCGATCGTTTCGAACGAGTTGGAGCGCGTTGGAACATCGCCGAAGCAGCGCCATCGTTCGAGCGACCGGTCGGCGGATCAATGACCGTCGGAGCGGTCTTCGGTCGCACGGCCGCGGATCGTCCCGATCTCCGCGAGCGCGGCCTGCGCGAGCTCTCGGTCCTTCGCCGATTTGGTCAGGAGTTCGAACAGCGTCGTCGCCGTGTCGAGATCGCCCTTGAACAGCGCGACGTACGCGGCGACCAGCGTCGCGTCGACGTCGTCGGGATGGATCGATCGATGCGAGCGCAGCGCGGCCCACTGGTCGTCGAAGTCGCGGGGCTCGCCATAGAGGTCTTGCAGCCGCGTCCCCGACCGCAGCCACTCGGGCATCAGTTCGAGCCCGCGCCGGATCTGGTACGCCGCGTCCTCGTACGCACCGAGCGCGAACAGCGCGTGGCCGAGTCCGAAATGCGGCAACGCGTTGTCGGGAGCGAGCGGCGCCGCCTTCAGGAACGCCGCGGCGGCCCCGTCGTAATCGCGCACGCGGAAGCGCGTCATGCCGGCGTCCATCGCTTCGAGCGCCTTGTCGCGGGTCTCGAACTCGAGCACGGCCTCGGTGATCGTCGAGCCGTACGACGTGACGGTGCGCGCCCCACCGGCGACCGCGGGTGGCCGCACGACGTGGACGGTCGCGCGCGACTTCGTCCCGTACCACTCGGCGAAATGTCCCGGATGGACGCCCACCATCGGTGCGTACGCGGGCAGTCCGAGCTCGACCCAGACGTTGCCGGGCGCGAGCGCGCGCGGATCGGCGTAGCGCGACGCTCCGCCCCCACCACCGAGCGTCACGGTGCCGATCCCACCCGGGTTCGGGAACACCGGCTGGACCGGCGGCGCGTTGCGCTGGACGGAAGCGCGCGACCCGAGACCGCCCGGTAGCGCGGCCATCGCGATCCACAATCCGGCCAGTGCGACGAAAACGAGACGGAACTTCACGGACGGCCTCCGTTGACGCGCGAAATCCACGAGGGCAGCATCGGCCGCTTCGCGTCCCGCACTGAAGGAAGCCCTCGTCATGGCCGGTAAAGCCGCGTCCGCGAAGTCCCCGTGGTATCGCGACGGCATCCGCTTCGAATGCACCGGTTGCGGCGGCTGCTGCCGTGCGCGGAACGGCTACGAGTACGTCTACGTCGATCCGGCCGAAGCGCGAGCGATCGCGCGCCGCCTCGGCATCCCGCTGCGACGCTTCGTCGACGAGTACCTGATCGAGCAGCACGACGACGCGCCGTTCGACGTGCAGATGCATCTGCGCTTCGACGACGGAGCGTGCTCGATGCTGAAGGACGGCAAATGCCAGGTCTACGAGCAGCGGCCGAAGCAATGCCGGACGTGGCCGTTCTGGCGGGAGAACATGGTGAAAAAGGTCTGGGACACCGAGATCGCGCCGCAGACGCCGGGCGTCGGCCGCGGTCGGCTGTGGTCCCGCGCCGAGATCGAAGCCGCGATCGCGGAGGACGAACGGTCATGACGTGGCGTGCTGCGTGGATGCTCGCCGGTCTCGCGACGCTCGGCGCGTGCGCCGAAGAACCCGACCCGCGCCTGCTCGCGATGACCGGCAAGGCAGCGGAGGGACGCGACCTGTTCCTGCGCCTCGACTGCAAGACGTGCCACACGACGAACGGCGAACGCGGCATCGGACCGACGTTCCTCGGCGTGTTCGGTTCGACGCACGAGCTGCAAGACGGCACGGTCGTCACGGTGGACGAGCCGTACGTGCGCGCGACACTGCGCAAGGAACGCCGCGTCCCGCGCAAGGGCTTCGATCCGGTGATGCCCGACTACTCGAGACTCACCGAGCCGCAGGTCGCGTCGCTGGTCGAGTTCCTGCGCGCGTTGAAGTGAGCGCGACGAGCACGCACTCGCCGTCAACGCGCAACCCGCGACCGTGATCGAGTTCGAAGCCCTTCGCATCGGGTTCCTCCACGCGCGTCGACCGGTCGCGCACACCCGGGGTTCCGCGACAACGAAGAGATTTTCGGAAAACCTGGCCGCCGCGCGCGGCATCCGACGCG